>JBAXIC010000084.1:0-4615 GCA_037138575.1 Actinomycetes bacterium | reverse complement strand
CGGCAATTGTTATTAGTGCGCTGATATTGAGCTCACTTATTACCGGCATCATCAACCACGATGGATCCCTGCCTACCTTTTTAATTTTCCTGGCTTGCGCATGGGGATTTCGAGCAATCTTTCAATCAACCTTTGAATACTGGTGCAGTAGGCAGGCCGTGCGCATGAAACAAGAATTGCGAAGTGAAATCACTGCTTCGCTAGATGCTTATTCAAATCTATCGGCATCGCATGTAAGTACGTTGTTAGTTAAAGGTCTTAACTCACTCGATATCTACTTAGGGCGCTTCGTCCCACAAATGTTTTTTGCCTCCATCACACCATTTGTGGTTATCGCAACAATTCTGATTCTCGATCCTCTCTCTGGTGTGATTGCAATTCTGACTTTGCCATTAATTCCCCTCTTTGGTGCGCTCATAGGAAAATACACAGCCGACTCAGTTGCAAAGAAGTGGCAGACTTTAGGATCACTATCAAAGTACTTTGAAGATTCTTTACGGGGATTTGTAACACTGAAAATTTTTGGCCGGCACAAGAGTCAGAGCGAACGAATTGCTTTAATGGGTGATCGTTATACCGATGAAACAATGAAGGTCCTAAAAATTTCATTTCTATCGGCCTTGGCATTAGAACTTTGCGCAACAATTTCAGTAGCTTTAATCGCGGTTTCAATCGGTATCCGCTTAGTCGATGATCACATCTCTTTTGTACACGCCCTAGCCGTTTTGATATTAGCCCCCGAAGTTTATTTTCCACTGCGTAATGCCGCATCGCTATTCCATGCATCTGCCGATGGAACCCAAGCGCTGGCCGAACTGACAGCAATGAAAAACGCTGGCATCGTCGCAACCGAACAAGTGGCACATGATTTTTCCAAGCTTTCATCTATTTCATGGAATAAGTGGCACCTAGATGTTCCGGGAAGAATTAACTCCTCAATCAATTCACACGAACTCCATTCCGGCCAAATCCATTTCATAACTGGAGAATCAGGCATAGGCAAGACTAGTTTTGCTATGAACTTACTTGGAGTTAGCGATAGCGCCACGATATTTGCTGACGGAGTTCAACTGACTCCATCGCTGCAGCAAGCCTGGTTTAAAGTTATTGGTTGGATTCCTCAAAGCCCAGCCCTTGCAACTGGCACAGTGCGAAAGCAATTTACTTTATTAAATAGCGCACTTAGTGATGTGGAAATTACTGAGTTGCTCAAAGAATGTGGACTCTCTTTAGAAGATCTGCCGCAAGCTTTGGAGACAATAATCGCTGGCTCTGGTGAGAGTGGATCCTCGGCCTCAGGCGGACAGATCCGCAAGATAGCGATTGCCCGAGCGCTGGCAGCCAAACCGCGCGTGATAAATGCCGATGAACCAACGGCAGATTTAGATGAAATAAGTAGTAATCAAGTCCTCGAAGCTTTGCGAGCATATGCGGCAAGTGGTGCAATCGTGATCTGCATATCGCACGATCTTTCATTGTTAACTGCCAGCGAGAGCACTTCAACATTTGCGCGAGGTGCACTCGCATGATGTTGCTGGCGTATTTCCTAGGAGCCTTTGCATTCATTGGGGGAATTGGCCTAACCATCTCAAGTGGATGGCTCATAACCATGGCAGCATCCCATCCACCGATTCTTACTCTCAGCGTTGCAATAGTTATGGTCCGATTCTTTGGAATCTTCAGATCTGCAGCGCGATATGCCGAGCGATTAATAAGTCATAAAGCCGTCTTTTCTCGTTTAACTAAACTGCGGGTAGGGATTTATACAAAGATTGCATCCAGCTCAATATCTGCAGCACATCGTTTCAATTCAGGAACTGCAGTAAAAACAATTGTCGATGATGTCGAGCGTGCTCAGGAGTATCAGCTCCGAATTAAACTTCCCCATGCGTCAGCAGTAATTTCGCTCATCACGGGCGCGCTCTTAGGCCTGTGGGTACGGCCACAAAGTTTGTATATAACTGTCCCAATAAGTGCTTTGCTTTTGATGATTGTGCCGGCGTTGATTAAATATCGAAGCGAAGTTATCGCTCGAGATATTGAGGGAATTGAAAATAGATACACTCAATTAGTCCAGTCAAGCGTGCATGGAGTAGCCGAAGCTGCAATTTACGGCTACCTCGATCAAAATCTCGCCGCCTCGCTTGCTCAAGAAAATCAAATACGTAAGAAAGAAGAAAATCTATTAAAAGCCACGTACTTCTATTCCAGCGTTACTAACCTCTTGATTGCTGGATCGGTCGTGGGTTTTTCTTACCTTGCATACTCTCTATCTAATTCTCAAGAGATTCCTCCTGTACAAGTGACCATGTTGATTTTCTTGCCGCTAGTAATCTTTGAAGCAATTACAGCTTGGTATCCCAATCTCTTCACAGCAGGCAAACTTTTGAAATCGCAACGCTCGGTCGATGATTTGATGAATACTGCAACTGATATTGATAACGGTATGGACTTTAACGAAACAATTTCTTCATTGAGTGCAGTTAAAGCCACTGTTGCATGGGAGCGCGACTTTATGGAGCCAGTTAGCTTTGAAGTTAATCAGGGTGAACTACTTGTAATTCGTGGCCGTAGCGGAAGCGGAAAATCAACATTTGCTATGGGACTCTTATCGCTTCTGCCGTATAAGGGGTCTATCGCTATCAATGCTCAAGAGCTACATAGTTTTAGTAGTACACATTCACGAATTGTCGGAACAGTTCAGAAATCACATATATTTAACACAACGCTTCGAGAAAATATGAAGATTGCTAATAAAGATGCAAGTGATGATCAGATAATTGCCGCCCTTGCGTGTGTTGAACTCGATCAATTATTGAGTGAATTTGCTTATGGTTTGGATACGGTTATTGGCGAATTTGGCCGTGTTATTTCAGGGGGAGAAGCAAAGCGTTTGGCGATAGCCCGCGTACTTCTGGCCGAAGCTGATGTGTACATTTTGGATGAGCCAACTGAACATTTAGATACTGAACTTGCTCGGCGCCTGGAAGCATCTATTTCTCTATGGCTTGCAAAGAAAATAACAATAGTTATCACGCACTCTGGTTGGGAGAATTGGGATAAAACTC
The DNA here is from genome assembly GCA_037138575.1 of Actinomycetes bacterium. Taxonomy (GTDB): domain Bacteria; phylum Actinomycetota; class Actinomycetes; order Nanopelagicales; family Nanopelagicaceae; genus Planktophila. The sequence goes on along the minus strand of JBAXIC010000084.1, from coordinate 1,547 downwards.
TGACCATGGCGCGTTAACTTGATACCTATAAGCCTGAATACGAGAGAATGCCCCTATGGCAGATCTTGAAAGCAAACTCTCTTCGATAATCGGAGACCGCACTGCCAAATCCTTGACCGATTCTTTTAATATTAAAAGCGTTGGCGATCTATTTCGTCACTATCCACGCAGATACTTAGTCAGGGGTGAACTCTCTGACATTTCAAAGCTCGTTGAAGGCGATGAAGTGACTATTCTTGCCGAAGTTCTCACGTCAACTAATCGGCCATTACGTGGTCGAAAGGGAAGTATTTTCGAAGTCGTCGTTACAGATGGAACTGACAAACTCTCGCTCACATTTTTTAACCAAGCCTGGCGCGAGAAAGAGTTGAAAACTGGACGACAAGGTCTTTTCGCCGGCAAGGTCGGCATATTTAATGGTAAAAAACAGTTGTCACATCCAGATTACGAAATGATCCCTGACGGCAATGATGTTGATGCAGCGGCATCATCTTTTGCTGGAAAATATCTGCCTGTATATCCAGCCACTTCCAAGATGCCTTCTTGGAAGATTTCAAAGTGCGTTGAGATGGCAGTTGATTCACTTGATGAAATTACTGACTACTTACCTGAACAAATACGCATCTCGCATTCTTATCCAACACTGCAGCAGGCCTTAATCCAGCTGCATCGTCCAGTTGATTTAGATATGGCGGAAATCGCTCGCGAACGCTTAACCTTTGATGAAGCATTCCTACTTCAGGCTTTACTTGTTTTGCGCCGAAATGAGCTCAAGAAGCTCAATACGATTTCGCGCAAAGTGATTAAGGGTGGGATCTTGCAGGCTTTTGATCAATGGCTGCCCTTTGAACTTACTGGCGGTCAGAGACAAGTGTGTGCAGAAATTGAAGCAGATTTAGCCCAACCCCATCCGATGCATCGTTTACTTCAAGGTGAAGTCGGTTCTGGTAAAACAATTGTTGCACTTCGTGCGATGTTGGCAGTTGTTGATAGCGGAGGTCAGGCTGCACTTCTAGCGCCGACAGAAGTTCTTGCTGCTCAACATTTACGCACTATTGAAAAACTTTTAGGTGATTTGGGACAGGGTGGAATGCTCGGTAGCGACGATAAATCTACGCAAATTACTTTAATTACCGGTTCACAAAATGCGGCCTCGCGCAAAGCCGCACTTGCCTTAGCTGCATCAGGAGATGCCGGAATTGTTATTGGAACACATGCACTACTCGGCGAAAAAGTAGAGTTCAAAGATCTTGGTTTAATTGTTGTTGACGAGCAACACCGTTTTGGTGTCGAACAGCGCGATGCATTAAAGGAAAAGGCACAAAAACCACCGCATTTATTGGTAATGACAGCTACACCAATTCCTCGTACCGTCGCGATGACAGTCTTTGGTGATTTAGATGTTTCAACTTTGCGCGAACTTCCGTTAGGTAGGCAGCCAATTACGACTCACGTAATTCCAGTAATGGAGAAACCAACTTATTTAGATCGTGCATGGCAACGTATTCGCGAAGAGGTATCAAATGGACATCAGGCCTACATCGTTG
>JBAXIC010000083.1:0-4615 GCA_037138575.1 Actinomycetes bacterium | reverse complement strand
CAACGATGTAGGCCTGATGTCCATTTGATACCTCTTCGCGAATACGTTGCCATGCGCGATCTAAGTAATTTGGCTTCTCCATCACTGGAATTACGTGGGTTGTAATTGGTTGCCTGCCTAATGGAAGTTCACGCAAGGTTGAAACATCTAAATCGCCAAAGACGGTCATTGCAACTGTTCGCGGAATTGGAGTAGCGGTCATTACCAATAAATGTGGTGGCTTCTGGGCTTTTTCCTTTAATGCATCGCGCTGTTCGACACCAAAACGATGTTGTTCGTCCACAACAATTAAACCAAGATCTTTGAACTCTACTTTTTCTCCCAGCAATGCATGTGTGCCGATAACAATTCCGGCATCCCCTGATGCAGCTAGCGCAAGTGAAGCTTTACGAGCAGCTGCGTTTTGCGAACCGGTAATTAAAGTAACTTGCGTTGATTTTTCATCACTTCCAAGCATTCCGCCTTGGGCCAAAGCTCCTAGTAGTTTTTCGATAGTGCGTAGATGTTGAGCAGCAAGAACTTCTGTCGGGGCTAGAAGTGCAGCCTGACCTCCGCTATCAACAACTGCCAACATTGCACGAAGTGCCACAATAGTTTTACCCGAGCCAACTTCACCTTGAAGTAAACGATGCATCGGGTGCCCTTGTGCTAAATCGGCTTCAATTTCTGCACACACTTGGCGCTGCCCTCCAGTTAATTCAAAGGGCAGTGAAGCATCAAAGGAGTGCAAGATTCCGCCTTTGATTACTTTGCGTGAAATCGTACTGAGTTTCTTAAGTTCGTTACGACGAAGAACCAGAAGTGATTGCAGTAAAAACGCCTCATCAAAAGTCAGCCGTTCACGCGCCATTTCGGCCGTCTCAAGATCAGCCGGGCGATGGAGCTGAGCTAAAGCCTGCTGCAAAGTTGGATAACCATGGGAAGTGCGAATACTTTCAGGCAAGTAATCCTTAACATCATCGAGTGAATCCACGGCCATCTCAACGCATTTTGAAATCTTCCAAGAAGGCATCTTTGCTGTAGCTGGGTAAACCGGGAGATATTTTCCGGCAAAAGATGAAGCAGCGGCATCAACATCATTGCCATCAGGAATCATTTCGTAATCGGGGTGTGACAACTGTTTTTTATTATTAAATACGCCAACTTTGCCGGCAAAGAGTCCTTGCCGACCGGGTTTTAACTCTTTTTCGCGCCAGGCTTGATTGAAAAATGTTAAAGAAAGCTTGTCGGTGCCATCTGTAACAACGACTTCGAAAATACTCCCCTTGCGACCACGTAAGGGTCGATTTGTTGACGTCATAACCTCAGCAAGAATCGTTACTTCATCGCCCTCAACTAACTTTGAAATATCCGAGAGCTCTCCACGAACTAAATAACGGCGTGGATAGTGGCGCATCAAATCGCCAACGCTTTTTATATCAAATGCATCGGTCAGGACTTTGGCAGTGCGGTCTCCAACTACCGCCGAAAGTTTGCTATCAAGATCTGCCATGCGCGCATTCTCTCGTATCGCCCCTTGGTGGCGTGGAGTTAACGCGCCATTGTCAGAGTTTTATCGCAGTTATTCCAACCAGAGTGCGTGATAACTACTGTGATCTTCTCGGTCAACCACTTTGAAATCGATTCTTCGAGACGGAGCGCAAGGGCTGCATCTAAGTGTTCAGTTGGTTCATCCAAAATGTACACATCAGCATCGGCTAGAAGAACACGGGCGATGGCTAAACGCTTTGCTTCTCCCCCAGAGATCACTCGCCCAAACTCGCCAATTACGGTATCTAGTCCAAAGGCAAATTCGCTCAGGAGCTGATCAAGCTCTACACATTTAAGTGCGGCAATAATTTGATCATCGCTTGCTTCTTGATTAGCAATTTTCATATTTTCTCGAAGAGTTGTATTAAAGATATGTGACTTCTGAACAGTCCCTACGATCCGCGAATTTGTGCCACTCAATCCACGCAGTTCTTGGGCATTTATGGTGATCGAACCTTTGTATGGCAAGAGGGAGAGAAGTCCCATAGCCAATGTGGATTTGCCACTTCCGCTTCGTCCACGGACGACAAGTAGTTCGCCTTGTGAAACATCAAAACTCACGGGATTCATAAAATCGCTACCCCAAGCAACTGTTGCTTGCTTTAAGGATATTGAAGTTATTACAGCATTAAATATCTGCCCGGTTTCTAAATCCCCGGATGAACTCATTAATTGATCCACCGATTTCTGCGATTTCAGTAGTTTGCCCGCAGTAAAGAGGTTGGGATACCAAGCAGTAATGGCTTCAAAAATCACCAAGGGTAGAAAAATCAACATCGTTATCTGAACTGGTGGTATCTCGCGAGATTGAGCAAGTAAGTACGCAAGCGCGGAAAATCCAACTACCGAGCCAGCGATCAAAAGATTTGTAAGAGTTGCATATCCATATGTTGTTTTCAAAAGTTTCTCTTCGACAACGCGAAGCTTTTCTTCTTGTTTCTTTGACGCTTCTAAGTTTTGATCAAGGTAACCGTAAATGGCAGCTTCGGCTACTCCGTGCACAGATGATTGAACCAAATCTGTGTATTTATTTTCCATCTCTTCAATCTCACGTGCCGTTGACTCACTTTCAGATTTAATGCGCGATGGCACAACTAATAAAAGCATGAGGCTTATCGGCACAGTGATGAAGAGAGATTGTGGACGAACCCATAGGCCTAAGAGTGCACCAGTAATTAATGAGATCACGGCAGATGCGTGAGGGAGCTTGATTCGAAGCTGATACTCCTGGGCGCGTTCAACGTCGTCAACAATGGTTTTTACAGCGCTACCCGAGTTGTAGTGGCTGCTTGATGCAACGGAACTCATTGCAATCTTTGAATAAATTCCTACGCGAAGTTGAGTGAGCCTTCCAAAAACCACTTTGTGGCTCATCAGCCGTTCACCGTATCGCGCAGCTGATCTAAATATTCCAAAAAAACGAACCATCACGATTGCAACGCTCAAAGTAAGAATCGGCGGATGTGATGCGGCCATGGTGATTAGCCAACCGCTTGAAATTGTTAGGCCAATACCGCCAATGAATGCGAAGGCTCCGAGAAAATATGCAAGCATCATCATGCCAAAGCACCTCGCGCAAATGTGGAGGTGGAATCAGTTGGAAGTAGTAAGGAAAGATCGTGTGAAATGCAGATAACAATCGCGCCTTGTGCTGCATAGTTTCGAAGTGCAGCCAGAACATGATCGCTACTCACTTGATCTAAATCCGCAGTTGGCTCATCGGCGATAATCACTCGCGGTTTTGCAGCTATGGCTCGGGCAATTGCAATTTTGCGAATCTGGCCACCCGATGCCGACGATCCGCTTTCGCCAGCGTTTGCAATTTTTGTATCTAAAGCATGCGGTAAATCCTGTATCGAGAGTCCACACTGATTTAATAGTTCAATAATCTGCAGATCACTGATTGTTTTATTGACCAGAGTAAATTGCCTGCGTACTGAACCCGTAGCAAGGGCAGGGCTTTGAGGAATCCAACCCACAACTTTGAACCAGGATTGTTGCAGTGCCGGGGTTATTTCAACGCCATCGGCAAAGATTGTTGCCGTATCGCTAACACCCAGTAAGTTCATTGCAAAACTAGTTTTTCCGATTCCCGATTCACCAACTATAAAATGTATATCACCACTATTTAACTTCTTTGCTTGAATAATCGAGTTAATGCGACCCGGGATATCTAGCGCCCACTGCTGCCAAGAAAGCGATGAAAGTTGAGAGAAATCATGTACCCGCTGTTCAATCTTTTCACTGCCAGCAACCTTCATAGCTGTGAGTTCGGCTAGTGCTTGGGTTCCATCGGCCGATGCATGGAAAAGTGAGGCGGCATTTCGAAGTGGAAAGTAAACCTCAGGTGCCAAAATCAAAACTGCTAAAGCGTGCCTGAAGGAGATGTGATCATCGACTAAACGAATTCCAATTGACACTGCGATTAACGCTACCGAAATCGTCGCACAAAGCTCTAGGGCCAAAGCCGAAAGAAATGAGATCTTCAAAACCTTCATCGTCTCATCGGTATAACGATCACCCATTACTTGAATTCGTTCGCTCTGAGTTTTATGGCGATTAAAGATCTTTAATGTTACAAATCCACGTAAAGAATCTTCAAAGTATTTTGAAAGTGAACCTAACGTCTGCCACTTTTTAGCCACTGAATCTGCGGTGTATTTTCCAATCAATGCGCCAAAGAGAGGAATTAAAGGCAAGGTCAAAATCGCAATAACTCCAGAGAGTGGATCGAGAATTAAGATTGTTGCAATTACAACAAATGGAGTAATTGATGCAAAAAACATTTGTGGCACGAAGCGACCTAAGTAAATATCTAAAGAGTTCAACCCTTTAACTAACAAAGTGCTGACATATGATGCAGAAAAAGTTGAATAGGCATCTACCGATTCGGTTATTTCACTGCGTAGTTCTTGCTTTATGCGTGCAGCCTGTCTACTGCACCAGTACTCAAAACTCGACTGAAAGATGGCTCGAAATCCCCATGCGCATGCCAAATAGATTAAAAGGGTAGGCAGAGATCCTGTGTGATTGATGATGCCGGTAATAAGTGAGCTCAATATCAGCGCACTAATAACAATTGCCG
>JBAXIC010000082.1:0-4644 GCA_037138575.1 Actinomycetes bacterium | reverse complement strand
CGAACCAGCGCGGTTCTCCCACATCTTTTTCTCGGGGTGAGAAAAAGAAATTTATCCGTTAGTTGTGATTCCCATTGAGCGAGCTGTACCAGCGATGATTCGTGATGCTGCATCAAGGTCATTGGCATTGAGATCATCCATCTTGATCTTGGCAATTTCAGCAACTTGAGCCATGGTCAGGTTTGCAACTTTGGTCTTGTGTGGAACTGCAGATCCCTTTTCAACGCCGGCAGCCTTCAAGATCAAACGTGATGCTGGAGGTGTCTTAGTGATGAAAGTGAATGAGCGATCCTCATAGACAGTGATCTCTACTGGAATGATCTGGCCCTTTTGAGCTTCAGTCGCAGCGTTGTATGCCTTGACGAACTCCATGATGTTGACACCATGCTGACCGAGTGCAGGACCTACTGGTGGAGCAGGTGTTGCTGCGCCAGCCTGGATCTGCAACTTAATGAATCCGGTTACCTTCTTCTTTGGTGCCATTTCTTTTCCTCTTTTTGTTTTCTAGTAGTTCTTGAAATTAAATCTTTTGTACTTGCGCGAATGAAAGTTCTACAGGGGTTTCACGTCCGAAGATTGAGACAAGAACTTTGAGCTTTGCCTGCTCTGGCATGATCTCTGAGATCGATGCTGGAAGCGTTGCAAAAGGACCATCCATAACTGTGACTGATTCGCCAACTTCGAAATCAACAACGCGGATATCTGCTTTGTCAGATTTCTTAACTGGGCGTGGTGCAAGAATCTTTTCTACTTCATCCATGCTTAGTGGGCTTGGGTGATGTGCATTGCCAACGAATCCTGTAACACCAGGAGTGTTACGAACTGCAGACCATGACTCGTCTGTGAGATCCATACGAACTAATACATAACCAGGGTAGATGTTGCGCTTAACCATCTTGAACTGGCCGTTCTTTAGTTCTTTCACTTCTTCTTCAGGAACTTCAATTTGGAAAATATAATCTTCCATGTTGAGTGACTGAATACGAGTTTGAAGGTTGCCCTTTACTTTCTTTTCATAGCCCGCATAAGAGTGGACTACATACCAGTCGCCAAGTGCTGTGCGCAAGGTGCGACGGAACTCTGCATTTGGATCGTTTTCATCAGATTCGATATCGCCATCTTCATCAGATGCCAATGCCAGTTCAGGCTCAGTTGAAGCAACTGATGCAACAACAATCTCTTCAGGAGTTTCTTCAACAACTGGTGTTGCGATTTCACTTGCAGAAGCAGCGAGCGCGGCTTCGAATGCGTCTTGTTTGATCTCTTCGGTCATGGTTTTCCTTTACCCAAATACCCAGAAGACGATCTTTGTAAGTACAAGATCGAGCAATGAGACAACAGCGATGATGAAAGTTACGAAAACTAAAACGACAGCTGTATATGTGGTCAACTGATTACGAGTTGGCCAAACAACTTTGGTGAGTTCGTTTACAACTTGGCGGTAAAAAAGACCGACGCGCGCAAATAGACCGAGCTTCTCGGCTACTTGATCGTGTGACTCTGTCATCGTCGTTCCTTTCGTTTGGTCATTCTGGTAAAACAACTTGCAGGGCAGGAGGGACTCGAACCCCCAACCGGCCGCTTTGGAGACGGCAACTCTAGCCAATTGAGCTACTGCCCTTCGCGAGAGCATGGCAAAACCATAGGGAAAAGCAAACCCTCGTGAGCGTCGAAGTGTAGGGGCAAGAGGGTGCTCAGGTCTAACTCGCGCCTGAAATACGGCAGACTTAGGGCTATGGACACACGAATCTCATCCCGTATCGCTGCAATCGCCGAATCCGCCACTTTGGCCGTTGATGCCAAGGCTAAAGCGTTAAAAGCTGCGGGGCGACCAGTAATTGGATTCGGCGCGGGTGAGCCAGATTTTCCAACCCCTGATTACATCGTCGAGGCAGCTGCTGCTGCAACAAAGGTAGTTGCTAACCATCGCTACACGCCAACTCCAGGATTACCTGAGCTTCGTAGTGCGATTGTTGCAAAAACAATGCGCGATTCACATTACGACATCACTGCTGAACAGGTTTTAGTAACAAATGGTGGAAAGCAAGCTGTGTATCAAGCATTTGCAACCATCGTTAATCCAGGTGATGAAGTTTTGCTACCAGCTCCATACTGGACAACGTACCCAGAGTGCATCAAGTTAGCTGGCGGTATTGCCGTTGAAGTATTTGCCGATGAGACACAAAATTATTTAGTTACCGTCGAACAGCTTGAAGCTGCTCGTACTCCTAAAACAAAGGTGCTACTTTTTTGTTCACCATCAAATCCAACTGGATCTGTTTATTCAATTGAACAAGTAAAAGCAATTGGTGAATGGGCGTTAGAAAATAATATTTGGGTAATCTCCGATGAGATTTATGAGCACTTGCTTTATGACGGTGCAACTGCGCCAAGCATGCCAGTTCTTGTTCCCGGCCTTGCAGACACATGCATTATCTTGAACGGCGTCGCAAAGACATATGCGATGACCGGTTGGCGCGTGGGCTGGATGATTGGCCCTAAGGATGTAATTAAAGCTGCAACAAATCTTCAATCTCACTTAACGTCAAATGTTTCAAATATTTCACAGCGCGCAGCAATTGCTGCGTTGACTGGAAATCTTGATGCAGTGCATGCAATGGGCGAAGCATTTAATCGTCGTCGCAAGTTAATCGTTGATTTAATCAATGAGATTCCAGGTTTTGAATGTCCAACACCTCAAGGTGCTTTTTATGTGTATCCATCGGTAAAAGGTGTCCTTGGAAAAACGATCCGCGGAAAAACTCCTACAACTTCTGCCGAATTAGCAACGTTAATTCTGGAAGAAGTCGAAGTTGCGGCCGTGCCCGGTGAGGCTTTTGGACCATCCGGCTATTTGCGCTTTTCTTATGCAACCAGCGATGAAGATATCGTCGAAGGAATTGGTCGCATCAAGAAGTTAATTACTGAAGGCTAAATCTCAACTCCAATTAGATTTACTTCAGCTTCTAAAACTATTCCAAAAGTATCTCGCACTTGATCACGGGCTTTTCGTGCAAGGGCTGCGATATCTGAAGCCGTTGCACTTCCCGCATTAGTTAACGCTAAAACATGTTTAGTTGAAATCCTGGCGCCACCTACTTCATCGCCTTTGTGAATTCCAGAGTGTTCGATTAACCAAGCAGCAGAAATCTTTACGCGTCCATCGGTGAGTGGCCACTTTGGCGCTGCGTTTGGCAGGCCATCAGCAGCTTGCTGGGAAATAATCGGGTTTGTAAAAAATGATCCAGCTGACCAAGAATCTTTATCCTGGGAATTAATTAACATTCCTTTTGCCCCGCGGAGTTCAAGAACTGCTTCGCGAACTAGCTTTACTTCAGCTTTATCTCCCATATCAACGCCCAATTTCTTAGAGAGTTCGGCATAAGTAATTGGATCACTCATCTCTCCTCGTCGAATCTGGAATTGAACCTCTAAGACAACGTATCGACCTGGATGGGCTTTGAAATGCGAACTTCGATATGAGAATTCGCATTCGCTATTTGTAAATGTGCGAATCTCTTTCTTTTCGCGATCATAAGTACGCACTCTGGTGATGAACTCGCTTACTTCATGACCATAGGCACCAATATTTTGAATTGGAGCTGCGCCAACTGTGCCGGGGATTCCACTTAAAGTTTCAAGGCCGGCAAAGCCTCTTTCAATACAGGTTTCAACAAAACTGTCCCAGTTTTCACCAGCACCAATAGTTAAGGTTGCGCCACTGCATGCATCAACTTCAGATTGAACGGAGTTATTTGAAATTCGAATAACCGTTCCGGCAAATCCAGAATCTGCGACTAAGACATTAGTCCCACCACCCAAAATCAAAATAGGTGAATCTCCTGCACCTTCAATGGCCGCGATTATCTCTTCCTGCGTTGAAACGGTGAGGATATGTTGCGCGGGGCCACCCACATGAAAACTCGTGTACTTGGATAGCTCGGTCATAGGTACAGGCTACCGACGTGGAGACAAAATCGCTTCTTTGCCTCTGTACTTATCGAGAATGCGATCAAAGGTCTTTTTGGATTGTGCGTCGCGATAATCCGGATCTACGTCGTAATACCCGTGATGGCGATCTTGAGTTAACGGCAACTCCATCTGTAATAGTTTTCCGCCAGCCTGGCGAATCTTGAGTGAAAATTCGATATCAGCGTTTCTGTAATAGACGGCACGTGGATTAAACCCACCGACTTGACTCATTGCTTCGCGGTTAAAGGCCATGAAGTATGAAAAAAGAACATCGACTTCTCCATCACCTTTATCTTCAACGCTGCGCCACTCATCTTTTAAGTTAACTAATCCCCCACGCCAACCAACGGCGACGTATTCACCTTTAGCTAACTCTTCTACAACTGGTGTCACGGCATCAGCGATAAAGCGCGTAGAAGGATCCATTAAAATTACATACTTACTAGAAAGTTTTTCTAAGAAGACATTGGCGCAATCAGCCCAGCTGGCACCTGGCGCAACTGAAATTAAGTACGTGCGCTTATCCATCTGCTCATACAGCGCACCGGCATCACCGATCGAAATAATCGCTACCGCACAATCGCTGTTAGCTTTGATTGTTTTAACGGTTTCAAGCGCATCATCGGTAAAACCATCAACGATGATTCCAACTGTGACATCATTTTCTAGATC
>JBAXIC010000081.1:0-4685 GCA_037138575.1 Actinomycetes bacterium | reverse complement strand
ACCATCAGGCCGATAAGTTGGCCCATCGTTTTGATGCCAATACCTATATCTGCCTTACTGAAGCGATGAATAGTCATGACATTGGTCGAGATCGCGGAGGAGTAGTTGCAGCCCTTGAGACCATCACAATTCCAGTAGTGGCAGTCTCAATTGATACCGATCGACTCTTTCCCGTTCGCCTTCAGGCCGAAATCGCAGAGTTTGCACCCAAGGCGGCGCCTTTAGTGACGATTTCTTCGCCTTTTGGCCATGACGGATTTCTCGTTGAAGTTGAATCAGTTGGAAATGTGATTAGACAGGCTCTGAAACTGGCCGAATAATCGGCGAAATATTGCTTTTGGATGTGCATTTACCCCTGTGGATAACTTATAATATAGCCATCGCATCAGCGCGCTCGCTGATAAAAACCAAAGGACAATTGTGGCTGTATTTAGTGCGCTCAAAAACAAGGTGACAAAGAAGGCCGTTGTAAAAAAGGCCGCCCCTGTGAAAAAAACTGCGGCAAAAAAGGCAGCACCCGCGAAAAAAGCAGCACCTGTAAAGAAAGCTGCAGTTAAAAAGAGCGCGCCAATTAAAAAGGTAGTTGCAAAGAAAGCCGTTGCGAAAAAAGTTGCACCAGTTAAAAAGGTTGCACCCGTAAAGATTGCAGTAAAGAAAGATTTAACAGTCAAAGATGTTCAGGCAATTGTTGATGCCAAGCACGCAGTACTTCGCCAACAAGAAGTCCTAGCTGAACTTGCAGTACGTGGAGTCACATCCATTAACCGAATTCCAAAAAAGGTAGATAAAGATTTAGTTGATGAAGCCCGTATATTGGCAAATGAAGTTCCGATCATCGTTGAAAAATTACGCAAGGCAGGTCTTGGTACACCTGCACGTATTCTTAAGAAGAGTGAATACGCACTTATCGAACCAAAACCAGAGCCAGTTAAAGTCGAACCAGTTGCTGTAGCTGAGACAAAGTCCGGTAAAGCAGCAGTTGTAAAGATTGATGGCGAAGAAGTAGAACTAGAAGAAGTAGAACTTGAAGATGTAGAAACTTTGATTAAAGAAGTTGTCGAAATCATCGATGGCGAAGAAGAAGATAAAGGCAATCAGCCTCGCGTTGTTAACTTAGCTGAAGAGGCATCTGGAAATGAAGAGAATGCCTTTACATTAAAGGCCTCCGAAGAAGATGATGCTCCAGCGCAAACAGTTATGACCGCTGGTGCTACCGCTGACCCGGTTAAGGATTACCTCAAGCAGATTGGCCGCGTTGCACTTCTTAATGCAGAGCTTGAAGTAGAGCTTGCTACACGCGTTGAAGCTGGTCTTTTTGCTGAAGCTAAATTAAAAGAAGAAAAGAAGTTAGAAAAGAAGTTAAAGCGCGAGCTTGAATGGCTTGTTGAAGATGGCAAGCGCGCAAAGAACCACTTGCTCGAAGCCAACCTTCGTCTTGTTGTTTCATTAGCTAAGCGTTACACCGGTCGCGGAATGCTTTTCCTAGATTTAATTCAAGAAGGTAACTTAGGTTTGATCCGTGCAGTTGAAAAGTTCGACTACACAAAGGGTTATAAATTCTCGACGTATGCGACATGGTGGATTCGCCAGGCAATTACACGTGCGATGGCCGACCAGGCCCGCACAATTCGTATTCCAGTACACATGGTTGAAGTTATTAATAAGTTGGCCCGTGTACAGCGCCAGATGTTGCAAGATCTTGGTCGCGAACCGACCCCAGAAGAGCTAGCTAAAGAGCTTGATATGACGCCTGAAAAGGTCGTTGAAGTTCAAAAATATGGTCGCGAACCAATTTCACTTCACACACCACTAGGTGAAGAAGGCGACTCTGAGTTCGGAGATCTCATTGAAGACTCTGAAGCCGTTGTTCCAGCCGATGCAGTTTCGTTTACATTGTTGCAAGAACAGTTGCACTCTGTTCTAGATACTTTGTCAGAGCGTGAAGCAGGTGTTGTTGCGATGCGCTTTGGTCTCACCGATGGTCAGCCAAAGACTCTTGATGAAATCGGCAAGGTATACGGTGTTACTCGCGAACGTATCCGCCAGATTGAATCTAAGACAATGTCGAAACTTCGTCACCCATCACGCAGCCAGGTTTTGCGCGACTACCTCGACTAAATCATGGACAAGCCAACGATTTTTGTTAATCCCAAAAGCGGCTCAATCAAGGTCAACGGTGATGTTGATGTAGTTGATGTCGATGGCAGGGTTATTGAAACCCTTACTAATCCCAAGTTATGCGGTTGCGGCTTGTCGAAAGATAAGCCGTGGTGCGATTCATCTCATGGCGAGTATGTAAAAATCGTTGCCCAACAACTGCGCAATGCTCGCGAATTAGTCAAGCCTTCAAACCTTTATGGCACAACGCCGGTTCGTGCACGTGAGATCCGTGAAAACGAACTTAAATACCGTTTAGAGCATGAAGAGGTATTAGTGGGCGTAAAGCTCGGGGGAGCGTTGGATTCAAAAAAGAAAGATGAACCAACATATATAAATATCTTTGGCTACTTAACCGATGCCATGCAGTGCATTGATTCCATTAAGACTGCATCAATGATTTATCCGCGAGCAGAGGCTGAAGTAGTTTTTAAATTAAGCAAAGAAATAGCTGGCGAGATTCACCCCTCGCAGGTTTTAGATTACGTTAGCCATGTCGCCGCTGGTATGGAGATCTTGGATTATCGATTCGGACAGACCGAGGCTTATGCCGAGGATTGCATCGCAGATAATGCAGGAGCTGCCGCTTTTGCTTATGGTGCTTGGGTTCCGGCGCATCAAGAGAATTTAGATGCGTTAACAGCAGAGGTTTTTGTTAATGGCGCTTTGTCCGAGTCTGCGCCGCTTACTGCGATTCAAGGCAATCCCTGGATGGCCATTGTTGAGCTTTCTAAAGTATTAGTGGCAACGGGAGTGACGTTAGCAGCTGGATCAATTGTCTTTAGCGGCTCTGCAACAACGGGAATCCATATGGTTGCAGGCAACAGCTATCGTGTTGAAATAAAGGGATTAGGAAGCGTAGATATAAAAGCTAGTTAGAAGGAGTCTCGACGAGCTTTTCACTCTCGTCTTGAATCTTTGCTGCAACTGTCTTCAACTTCTCGGCATATTCCTTGCCATGGTGGGCACAGAACATCAGTTCTCCGCCTGTTAGAAGCACTGCACGGACATAAGCCTGGGCTCCGCAGCGATCGCAACGGTCAAGGGCGTTAAGAGGTACTGATTCGAGCATCAATTGTTCTGACATATCTCTCTCCGTTCGTGCGTTGTGTCTTACTTCTATGGAACATCCAACCATGTCTAGATATTCCCCGCATGCTAAAAGTAATTTATTTTCGTTAATTTGATGTTAATTCTCTGTGGATTATCGATATTTCCATTATCTGAGACGTATTCGGCGAGTTTGCGGGTGATACGTAGTGGTGGCCGATAACCTTTCGCCCCGTGGCCGAAAAAGATATTGCGACAAATGTGCAGGATAGCTATACCGCAAAAGACTTAGCTGTTCTTGAAGGCCTTGATGCAGTCCGCAAACGCCCAGGTATGTATATCGGTTCTACCGATTCTCGTGGCCTTATGCACTGCCTGTGGGAGATCATTGATAACTCAGTAGATGAATCTTTAGCTGGGCACTGTAAGAAAATCGAAATTAATCTTGAAGCCGATGGTTCTGTTGAAGTCCATGATGATGGCCGCGGAATTCCAGTAGATAAAGAACCTAAGACGGGTTTAACTGGCGTTGAAGTTGTACTGACAAAATTACATGCTGGTGGAAAATTCGGTGGTGGGTCATACGCTGCCTCTGGTGGTCTGCATGGTGTTGGTGCATCTGTAGTTAATGCCCTTGCTTCACGACTTGATGCCGAAGTTGATCGTGACGGCAAGATTTACTGGATGTCATTCCAACGTGGCGTTGCAGGAATCTTTGATGGTGATGGACCTAAAGCTCCATTTGAACCTAAGTCGGGATTGCGGGTTATCGGCAAGATCTCTAGCAAAGTTACGGGCACGAGAATTAAGTGGTGGAGTGATCGCCAGATTTTCCTAAAAGAGGCCGAACTTGATTTAGAAGATGTCTATGCGCGCGCGCGTCAGACTTCTTATTTGGTGCCAGGGTTAACTCTTATCGTTAACGACAATCGCACAAAAACTAAGACTACTGAAACATTTTTCCATAAGAGTGGAATCACCGAGTACTGTAATTATCTTCAGCCAGATGAACCGGTTGGCGATGTAATCCGTATCTATGGCACTGGTCATTACCAAGAAACTGTTCCTGTCCTTGATGACAAGGGCCATATGGTTTCAACTGAAGTAGAACGCGATATGGAAGTAGATATCGCTATGAAGTGGGGCAATGGTTTTGAAACCACCCAGCGCTCATTTGTAAACATTATCGCAACGCCAAAGGGTGGAACCCATGTGGTGGGATTTGAACGCGCACTTGTAAAAGTTGTGAATGAAGCACTTCGTTCGACTAAGACGCTTTCAAATAAAGAGATTGATGTTATTAAAGATGATGTAACTGAAGGCCTAACTGCAGTAGTTACGGTTCGAATGTCCGAACCGCAGTTTGAAGGCCAGACTAAAGAGGTTTTAGGAACTGCAGCAGCAACACGTATTGTTTCAGCCGTCGTTGCCGACAAAATGAAAGAGTATTTCAATACTTCTAAGCGCATTGATAAAGC
>JBAXIC010000080.1:0-4835 GCA_037138575.1 Actinomycetes bacterium | reverse complement strand
ATCGCAATTAAGGCCCGTCATCAACGTAAATTCGACTTCTATTTCCCGTTGTTAATAGCGATAGCCCTCTTTGCTCTGGCAATTGCCCTTCCTCGCGGACGGTAGAGTTGCGCCATTGTCGAATATAAGGAGTACGCCATGGGCGGAAAAGTCACAGTAGTCGGTTCAGGATTTTACGGTTCAACAACTGCGCTTCGTTTAGCGCAATACGACATCTTCGACACCGTCGTATTGACGGATATCGTTGAAGGAAAGCCAGAGGGCCTTGCCCTTGATATGAATCAATCCCGTTCAATCGAAGGTTTTGAAACAAAGATTATTGGTGCGACAACGACTCCTGAAGGTGCTGGCTACGAAGCAACTGCAAACTCAGATGTAGTAGTAATTACTGCAGGTTTGCCACGCAAGCCAGGAATGAGTCGCATGGATCTCATTGGTGTTAATGCAGGCATCGTTCGTGGCGTTGCTGAAAATATTGCAAAGCACTCTCCAAATGCTGTGATCATCGTGGTTTCAAATCCACTTGATGAAATGACTGCACTTGCTCAGATCGCAACGAATTTTCCAAAGAATCGCGTTATGGGTCAGGCAGGAATGCTCGATACCGCTCGTTTTACTAACTTTGTCGCAGAAAAACTTGGTGTGAAAACTGCATCGGTTAAAACACTGACTCTTGGTTCACATGGCGACACGATGGTTCCAGTTCCAAGTCGCTGCACAGTAGATGGAAAGCCACTAAGTGATCTTCTATCTCAAGCTGAAATCGACGAGTTGGTCGATCGCACTCGAAATGGTGGCGCCGAAGTTGTTGCACTTCTTAAAACTGGCTCTGCTTACTACGCACCTTCTGCTGCAGCTGCACGCATGGCAAAAGCAGTAATCGAAGATTCAGGTGCAGTAATGCCTGTCTGTGCTTGGGTAGATGGCGAATATGGAATTTCTGGCGTATATCTCGGTGTTGAAGCCGAAATCGGTCGCAATGGAATCAACAAAGTTGTTGAAAGTAAGTTAACTGATTCTGAAGTTGATGCCCTAAAGGCTGCAGCTGAAGCAGTTCGGGCAAAACAAGCAGACGTACAAACACTCTAAAGGAGCGAACTTCATGGCCAAGATCAAAGTAGAAGGAACCGTTGTTGAACTAGATGGTGACGAGATGACTCGCATCATGTGGCAGTTCATCAAAGACTCACTCATCCTTCCTTATTTGGATGTAAATCTTGAGTACTACGACCTTGGCATGGAAAACCGTGATGCCACCGATGATCAGGTGACTATTGATTCAGCACATGCGATTCAAAAGCACGGCGTTGGTATCAAGTGCGCAACTATTACCCCTGATGAAGCACGCGTCGAAGAGTTTGGTTTGAAGAAGATGTGGAAGTCTCCAAATGGAACTGTCCGCAATATCTTGGGCGGCGTAATTTTCCGCGAACCAATCATTATTAGCAATGTTCCACGTTTGGTCCCACATTGGACTAAGCCAATCGTTATCGGTCGTCACGCTTTTGGTGATCAGTACAAAGCAACAGATTTCAAGGTTCCAAGTGCTGGAAAGCTGACGATGTCATTCGTTCCTGAAGATGGATCTGCGCCAACTGAATTCACCGTTTTTGATTTTAAATCATCAGGTGTTGCAATGGGTATGTACAACGTCGATGAATCAATCCGCGACTTTGCGCACGCTTCATTGAACTACGGTCTCCTTCGCAAGTATCCGGTTTACCTTTCTACTAAGAACACAATCTTGAAGGCATATGACGGACGCTTTAAAGATATCTTTGAAGAGATCTATCAAGCAGAGTTCAAGGAAAAGTTCGAAGCTGCTGGAATCTGGTACGAGCATCGCCTCATCGATGACATGGTTGCTATGTCATTGCGCATGGAGGGTGGCTACGTCTGGGCATGTAAGAACTACGACGGCGACGTTCAATCTGACACCGTTGCACAGGGTTACGGATCACTTGGTTTGATGACATCAGTTTTGATGACACCAGATGGAAAGATTGTTGAATCTGAAGCCGCTCACGGAACCGTTACCCGTCACTATCGTGATCACCAAAAGGGTAAAGCAACATCTACAAATCCAATCGCATCAATCTTTGCGTGGACTCGTGGACTTGCCCACCGTGCAAAGCTTGATAACAATCCAGAGCTAGCAAAGTTCTGCGACACTCTTGAGCGCGTTTGTATCGAAACCGTTGAGGAAGGCAAGATGACTAAGGATTTGTCGCTCTTGATTTCAAAGACTGCTCCGTATCAAACTACACAGGAATTTCTAGATTCCATCGATGAAAACCTCAAGAAAGCAATGGCTTAGCCCTTTACTTATGAATGAAAACAACGGCGTTTTAGCCCTTGTCGGTTCAGGAGAATATTTACCAGTAATGCAGGAGTTCGAAACCGGACTCCTGCATTCTGCATTTGAGCGGGGAAAG
Organism: Actinomycetes bacterium; assembly: GCA_037138575.1. Classification (GTDB taxonomy): domain Bacteria; phylum Actinomycetota; class Actinomycetes; order Nanopelagicales; family Nanopelagicaceae; genus Planktophila. Next base: position 2,400 of record JBAXIC010000080.1, on the reverse strand, counting down.
AAAAACACATACATACAAATTCCAACTGGATCCTCTGGTGAAGGCGAAGATCGCCGTAATTATTGGAAACGCCGAGGTCAAGAACAATCAGATCGAATTGGCAGTGAGTGTATTTACTTACCGATCCACGAGCGTGAAGATGCATTTAATCAAGAATTCGTTGAAGCCGTAGCAAATGCAGGGTTAATTTATTTCTCAGGTGGTGACCCACATCGAATCGTGGATACTTTTAAGGGATCGCCACTATGGGATGCAATTGTTCACCAATGGGAGAACGGTTCATCTCTTGCAGGCTGTTCTGCTGGGGCAATGGCTTTCGGCGGAACGATTATGGGAATTCGAAAAACTTCTCATAGTGAAGGCCTCAATCTTCTGCCAGATATTGAAGTGATTCCCCATTACGACAAAATGCTTGGTTGGTTGCCAGACAATGTTGCATCCTTTATCGCTCGCATTGGCGCAGATACCACATTGGTTGGCATCGATGAAAATACGGCTCTTATGCGCGATAACAACAAGTGGAGCGTTACAGGGGTTGGCAAAGTTCACCTCCTACGTGGAACTTTGGAGTTCGATTAAATCCACTCAGGAATCTCTCAACTTCATAGTTTTAATGAGGGGTAGTCACTGCAAATTCTCTTGCCACTCGCAGCCATCAGGCTTACTTTCAACCCAACATCGCGCGCACCGTTGCACGCATGAAGTTGGAGGAGTCATGGCTGATTTTATTGCCCCCGGACAACCGGGAAGCAAAGTTAATTACTTATCACGGTACGACCACTGGATTAATGGCGAGTATGTAAAGCCAGATTCTGGTCTGTATTTTGAGAATGTAACTCCAGTTACTGGAAAAGTATTTTGTGAAGTTGCACGCGGAAATGCCAAAGATATCGACAAGGCCCTAGATGCCGCACACGCTGCTGCACCTGCTTGGGGTAAAACTTCTGCAACTGAACGAGCGATTTTGCTCAATAAAATCGCTGATCGTATGGAAGCAAATGTGGAAGCAATTGCCGTAGCTGAAACATGGGAAAACGGTAAGCCAGTCCGAGAAGCGCTCTATGTTGATATTCCATTGGCAATCGATCACTTCAGATATTTTGCCTCAGCAATTCGTTCACAAGAAGGTTCAGCAGGCGAGCTTGACCATGACACAGTTGCTTATCACTTTCATGAGCCGCTAGGCGTAGTTGGTCAGATCATTCCTTGGAACTTCCCAATCTTGATGGCTGTTTGGAAGTTAGCTCCAGCAATTGCTGCAGGTAACTGCGTAGTCCTAAAGCCAGCAGAACAAACTCCAGTATCAATCATGTTCTTGATGGACATCATCAAAGATTTACTACCACCAGGAGTAGTCAATATCGTTAATGGCTTTGGTGTTGAAGCTGGAAAACCTCTTGCATCTTCTCCTCGTATTGCAAAGATTGCATTTACTGGTGAAACAACTACCGGTCGATTGATTATGCAATATGCATCAGAAAACATCATTCCTGTCACACTAGAACTCGGTGGCAAGAGTCCGAATATCTTCTTTAACGATGTTGCTGCCGAAGATGATGCCTTCTATGACAAGGCGCTTGAAGGCTTCACAATGTTTGCTGTTAACCAGGGTGAAGTTTGTACATGTCCTTCGCGTGGTCTAGTTGAGGCAAAGATCTATGACAAGTTCATGGGAGATGTAACTGCTCGTACTAATGCAATCAAAATGGGTAACCCACTTGATCTTTCAACGATGATGGGTGCTCAAGCAAGTAATGATCAGCTCGAAAAGATTCTTTCCTACCTAGATATTGGTAAGAAAGAGGGCGCAAAGGTAATTACTGGTGGAGAGCGTGCAGATCTTGGCGGCGAACTTGCTGGTGGTTACTACGTGATGCCAACAATCTTTGAAGGCAACAACAAGATGAGAATCTTCCAGGAAGAAATCTTCGGACCTGTTGTATCTGTAACAAAGTTTGATGGTTTTGATAACGCAATGGAAATCGCAAATGACACGCTGTACGGACTCGGTGCTGGTGTATGGACTCGCGATATGAACACTGCTTATCGCGCTGGCCGTGCAATTCAAGCTGGCCGCGTCTGGACAAATTGTTATCACGCATATCCTGCTGGTGCAGCATTTGGTGGTTATAAAGCCTCGGGTATCGGTCGCGAAAACCATAAGATGATGCTTGATCATTACCAACAGACCAAGAACCTGCTAGTTTCATATTCACCAAACAAGCTCGGTTTCTTTTAAGGAGAACTAATGACACTGCCGTCTCGCGTTGACTACACACGTGAGGCGGCATTGTTATTAATAAAGCTTTCCGCCATCAATGGCCCGTTGATGTTTCATCAATCAGGTGGCTGCTGTGATGGATCTTCCCCGATGTGTTATCTCAAAGGCGAATTTCGTGT
>JBAXIC010000079.1:0-4888 GCA_037138575.1 Actinomycetes bacterium | reverse complement strand
TTAAAGATGAATCCGATTTATTCAGCTGATTTGAGTGAGTATGGATATGAAAAAGATAGAGAAGCACCTTTGGATTACGCTCAAAATCTCATGGATGAAGGTAAGAGTGCGATTATTTGTAGTCATAACCCAATCCTTCCCAAATTGTTAAAGAAATTAATTGGCAAGAAGAATTTCAAAGAGTTAGATCAAAAATTGGAACCAGGCGAGGCATGGGTTTTGCATTACAGAGATGGTGAAATCATTGCTATTGATTGGGTTGAAGCCCCAAGAGCTTAGTTATTTAGCCAATCTAACCTTCGCAAAACAACGCCTTCTCGCAATGCCCATGGGCAGATTTCAACTCGGTCAATATCTAACGTAGCCATGACAGAGCGGGCCACAATTGCTCCAGCAACTATCTGCTGAGCACGGCTATTTGATACGCCCGGTAGTTCTGCCCGAGATTTATTTGTCATATCAGCCAATTTAGAAATCATTGCCTTTAAATTTGCGCTCTCTAAATACTTAGGATTTTCATTAAACATATGCCCAGAAAGTCTGGCTAACGTTCTAAAAGTCTTGCTCGTTGCAACAAAATGATCGGCATCATGAACACGAAGAATCGAAGGGAGTTCATCTTCTAATCTGCTGCTTACATATTCTTCAAGGAATTTAACGCCTTTAGAATTGTAAGGATCTCCACTTAAAAAATCACGGGTAAGGCGTGCCGCCCCAAGTGGCAATGAAAGCGTAGCTTCAGGCGTTTCATCAACACCTGATGCGATTTCAAGTGAACCCCCACCGATATCTAGAACTAAGAGTTTTCCTGCCGACCAACCTAACCAACGGCGGACGGCTAAGAAAGTCATCTTTGCTTCTTCATCACCGGTTAATATCTGTAAATCAATTTGATGGCGCTCATTTATATCGCGAATAATCTGGGAACCATTTTTCGCATCTCTAACGGCAGAAGTTGCAAAGGCCAAGATCTCATCGGTTTGATTCTCAAAGGCATGCGAAACTGCATCGCCTACAGCTTGATGTAATAAATCAATGCCTTGAGATGAAATTGATCCAGATTTATCAAGGTATTCAGTCAATCTAAGTTCAACCTTGAAATTCGTAGTAGGAGTTGGGCGGGCTCCAAGGTGGGCATCCATAACCTGAAGATGGATCGTATTTGAACCGACATCAAGAACGCCTAATCTCACGGGCACAACCTACCGTTGAGGCTGGCGCGAACCCACGATTTTAAGTTTTTGGCTTCCACTGCCATAATTGCCGCTGGTCGAAAGACCGCCATACGTGTTCGCACGTAGGCCTCTCTAGCTCAGTGGTAGAGCAGCGCACTTGTAATGCGCAGGTCGTCAGTTCAATCCTGACGGGGGGCTCGGAAGTTTTTTTAGGGAGGAAATTATGTCTACTTTTCCTTATGACCAGTTTGCCGATGCGTTGGCTGCTAATGACGAATACATCAAGAGCTTTAAATACTCCGATCTCACGGGAACGGCCCAAAAGGGTTTAGCAATCGTTACATGTATGGATTCACGAATTAATCCACTTTCAGTAATTGGGATGCGATCTGGCGATGCCAAGATTCTTCGCAACGCCGGCGCTCGCGTAACTGATGACGTACTTCGTACTTTGGTTCTCGCTACATATCTATTAGGCGTAAAGCGTATTTTGATCATGCCTCATACAAATTGCCGAATGGCTCAAGTTGATGAGGCCGAGATACATCGTGAGATTGATACAAAATATGGAATTGATACATCAGAACTTGAATTCAAGACAGTGGCAGATCAACAAGCTGCATTGATTGAAGATGTTCAGATGGTACGAAACTATCGCTTGCTCAATACCGGAGTTTTTGTTGGCGGTGCAATCTACGACGTTGCAACAGGAAAAATTACTCCTGTAGATTGTTAATTCGTCGGATCGGTTGACGAGTAATCGGATAACTCAAGTCCTCCAAGAACTGCAGAATAATTGCAATCATCAGCGCAGGCTTTTCTTTAACAAGGCCATGTGAAGTTCCAGGGATTATCGCTAACTGTCCTAGAGATAGATTTTCATAGAGTGAAATTGTGTGATCATGCTTAATCACATCATCATCTCCAGCCATCACTAGAACCGGACATTGAATTGAAGCAATATCCGTTAAAGAGATATTAGGTTCAGTTTTCCAAATCTGATTCATTCGAATGATTTTCTCTAGCAAAGTATGAGGCGCATCAGGAGAAATCAAGTTGTACTCTGCTTGGTCATCCTCTGATACGAATGCTTCAGCGAAATCGCTAAGCGGTGCGCTGTAATGGTAATTCGCTCCTATTGCCACAATTGATTTCACTAGATCTGGGCGGGCTATAGCGACCATTAACGCAATGATTCCACCATCGCTATATCCAATTAAATGAGCGGGCTCTTTAACGACATCTTCTAAATATGCAATGGCTTCCAGTGTCTGAAACTCAAAATGCAAGCTACCTGGCTGATCCCCAGTAAAACCATGTGCAGTTCGGTCATAGGCAAAAACATGAAACTCATCTTCTAGCGGAGGAACCATGAGGTAATCCCAGCTTGATGTCTTACTCAATCCGCCGTGAAGCAAAACTACAGCTTCGCCATCACGATCCCATTCGTAGCTATAGATTTGATGTCCCCGAAGGTCAATATGTTCAGGCATTAGTTAGCATCCATTATGTGTCGGTTTCCACGATCAAAAGTTAGATAGTTCCAGGTCCAATCAGCCATAGTGCCAATCTTATTTCTTCCACCCAATAAATAAAATAAGTGGAGCCACAACCATGCATACCAGGCCGGAATTCCAACCATTCGAAGATTCTTTACTTCAACAATAGCTTTATGGCGACCTATTGTGGCCATCGAACCTTTATCGATGTACTTAAATGATGTTAGCGGCGCTCCGTTAGCTAAGCGTTTTATCTGCTTTGCAATAAAGCGTCCTTGCTGCATTGCAACGGGTGCAACCATTGGAAGAAAGCGACCATTCTCTGCTACAAAACCGGAAATATCTCCGATTGCGAATATGTCTGGATAATTTTTTACTTGCAATGTGCTTTCAACATCAATACGTGTATTTACGATTGGAAGACTGAGTTTTTCACTTGCAGGTTCACCTTTTACGCCTGCTGCCCAGATTGTCACCTCTGAAGGGATTGGCTCACCATTTTTAATTAAGATTGAGCGAGATTTTATTTCAGCAACGGCAGTATTTAAATAAACATGAACGCCTAGTTTTTCCAAATCTATTTTTGCCCGTTCAGATAATTTCTCTGAAAACATAGGCAATATTCGAGGGCCGGCCTCAATTAAGCTAATTCGAATATGCGCTGCCGCATGGGCTTGATCATGTTTGAGTGGTCCTCTTACTAATTCCGCAAAAGCTCCTGCCATTTCAACACCGGTAGGTCCACCACCGACGATTGAAATTGAAAAAATAGTTTCATCCTCGAATCGGCACAGATCCTCGAATCGACGCATAACTTCGGCGCGAATTGCTAGCGCCTCACTTACGCTTTTCATTCCAAGAGCGTGCTCAGAAACTCCTGGAATCCCAAAATCTGAAGTTACGGATCCGAGGGCAACAATTAACTGATCAAAATCCAAAACTTCGCTGCTATCCAATTTGATGGTTTTATTTTTATGATCCACCGAAATAGGAGAACCCATTCGGAATTGAACGCCAGTTTTGCGCAAAGCACCACGAATTGGGTGAGCAACATGGTCGGCGGCTAACCCCGCGGTGGATACTTGATAAAGCAACGGCAAAAATGTTTGAAAGTTGTGGCGATCAACTACAGTCACATGCGCAAAATCGGCCATAGCCCGTGCCGCAGTGAGCCCGCCAAAGCCAGCTCCGAGTATGACTACCCGGGGCTTCTGAGATGTTTTTTGCATGGAGTAAGTCTAGGCTTCGCAACATGTCCGCGCCTATTCAAAAACGTAAGTACCTAGTTACAGGTGCATCTGGCTATGTTGGTGGGCGTCTAGTGCGCGCATTAGTTGATGAGAATTTCGATGTTCGAATATTGGTCCGTGATAAAAATAAGATTTTAGGTCAGCCGTGGGCTTCACAAGTAGATGTTTGCGAAGGAAGTGCTGAAAATACATCAGATTTAGCTAATGCTTTAGGGGAAATTCACACCGCCTATTATTTACTTCACTCAATAAATCTTGGCTCAAAATTTGATGAAATTGAAGCAGAAATGGCCCGCCGATTTGCTCAGGTGGCTGAAGCTGCCGGTGTGAAGCAGATTGTTTATCTCGGTGGAATCGCAAATGATAAAAATATAAGCAAACACCTAGCTTCTCGTGTCAGTACCGGCGTTGGACTTGCATCAACTTCGGTGCCCGTGATGGAACTTCGAGCAGGAATTATTATCGGATCCGGATCGGCATCCTTTGAGATGTTGCGTCACTTAACTCACCGGCTTCCAATCATGACAACACCTAAATGGGTTATGAATAAGACACATCCCATTGCAATCCGTGACATCTTGTATTACTTAAAGAATGCAGCTGTTCTGGAAACCCCGATTGATAAAGTATTTGATATTGGCGGTCCGGAAGTTTTAACGTATGCAGACATGATGCAGAAATTTGCCAGACTTTCAGGGTTAAAAAAGCGCTGGATTATTAAAGTCCCAGTGCTTACCCCTGGTTTGTCTTCGCTTTGGATCGGCCTAGTAACACCGGTGCCAACTGCTCTTGCACGCCCACTTGTTGGCTCACTCATTAGTGAAGTCGTTGCAGATCCTGCCAAATCGATTGACGCAGTAATTCCTCCACCACCTGAAGGCTTAACCGATGTTGCTACTGCAATTAATTTAGCACTTTCACGTATTACTGATCATAAAGTTGAAACTAGATGGTCAGATGCAAC
>JBAXIC010000078.1:0-4909 GCA_037138575.1 Actinomycetes bacterium | reverse complement strand
GCCAAACCTGAAGTAATTATGGAGATTTTACGAAAAGAGCCCAATAGCTACGCCTTTTCAGTTCGAACTGGTTTTGGTATGGATGGTTTGGTCTATGCAATTGAACGTTCATTGCCTAGACCATCGGTTGAAATTAATGCAGTGATCCCTTACGAGCGTGGAGATTTGGTCCACGAGATCCACGAACGAGGCGAGATCTTTTCCGAAAGCTATGTGGAGAGCGGAACCCAGATTCACGGCCGGGTAGATGGCACGCTCGCTGCCGCTATAGAAAAGGCGCAAGTGAGGGGGGAATAACTCCGACACGCCGAGCGTTATAGCAACAGTAAAGCCTCATGTACGCCATGATGCGCCCGCAGGACCTAGCGATGGCTAGTTACACAGAGGAATCGAGGTGAGAGCAATGGCAACAGATTACGACACACCCAGAAAGACCGATGAAGAACTCCATGAAGAGTCGTTAGAAGAACTCAAAGCAAAGCGTGTCGATGCTCAATCCGGCCAGATCGATGTTGATGAAGCAGAAGCTGCAGAAACTCTAGAACTACCTGGTGCAGATTTATCAGGTGAAGAGTTAGCGGTTCGAGTAGTTCCAAAGCAGGTAGATGAATTTACATGTTCACGATGCTTCCTAGTGCATCACATTACTCAACTCGCTAAAGGCGAAGGCGCCAAAGCAGTATGTAAAGAGTGTAATTAATTTAAAGTCAGTGCATTAACAAGTTGATTCGCCTTATTACTTGTAATTAACCAGTAAGGCGTTTCATCTCGTTTATCGTTTATCTCAACTTTAACTCCAGTCGAAGACCAAAAACGAATTCCTAAGTATGCAATTGGATTCGCATCGCGTGTTCTGATTTTTCGCATTGCATCACTATCTAGAACCAATGCGGTGCCTACATATTTCAACTCTATATGCGCAGGTCCTACCTTTAATTCGGTCTCAGTAATTTCTATGACTAGGCGACTTCGAACTGCAATCACTGCTAAGAGAGCACTCATTGCAAGCAAAGTTGCGATCGCAGCAGAGTTTCCCAGGGCGGCCCACACTGATAGTACGAATGAGAGAAAAAAGAAGTAAATAAGCGCCAAGAGCCAAAGTGGCATACGGATCACTTCTCGGTATCGCATAGGCCTTACGCTATCGGATACTCTTACCTACATGAGCCGTATCGCTTCGACCACGCCACCAGAAGGGGCGATGATTCCCGAGCGACACCCAAAAGCTCCTCCCGTTGGTTCTAAAATTCCATCTCACTTTGGACATTGTTTTGGTTGCGGTGAATTACATCCAACTGGTCTGCATTTAGTGGCAATAGCAGGTGAAGGTGCAAACATCACGGCGCAATTTACTGTCACCGAAAATCATCAAGGCGCACCAGGTTTAGCCCACGGCGGATTACTTTCATTAGCTTTTGATGAAGCGCTCGGTAAATTAATGTGGCTCTTGCGTGCTCCTGCGGTAACCGCACGCCTTGAAACTGATTTTCTAAAGCCAGTTCCCATGGGTTCGACTTTGCATATCACTGCGAAAATTACCGGACAAGTTAACCGCAAGGTTTATTCATCGGCCGAAGGTCGTCTAAATACTCCTGACGGGATATTGGCCGTTCGCGCGGCTGCGCTATTTGTAATCGTTCCGATGGATCATTTTCTAAATAATGCGCCCAAGGATTATCTCGAACACATCTCTAAGAGCCCTGAGATTCTTGCCTTTGTTGATCCAGATTTTGAGATCAACCCATAGATGTCAGCGCTCAAAGTTCTGATTAAGCGGATCGACCCTACGGTTCCGCTTCCAACTTATGCAAAAGGTGGAGATGCTGGAGCAGATTTAGTTACCACCAAAGATTTCACTTTAGCTCCGGGGGAGCGTGCGCTTATTCCCACTGGGATTTCAATAGCTCTTCCCGATGGATATGTTGCTCTTGTCCATCCCCGATCTGGTTTGGCTATCAAGCATGGAATCACTTTAGTTAATACTCCGGGAACAATTGATGCTGGTTATCGCGGTGAAATCGCATGCATACTTATTAATCATGACAGTAAAGAAGAAGTTTCATTTGCAAAAGGTGATCGCATCGCGCAACTTATTATTCAAAAAGTAGAGCGTGCTTATTTTGTGGAGGTAGGAGAACTTCCTGGCTCAGGCAGAGGCACTGATGGCTTCGGATCAACAGGAGTGGCATGAGCGAACATAATCAGGATAAAGAGACGGTTATCAATGCCCTAGGCGGCAAAAAGGGTTTGATTGATTCGGGTCTTCCTTCTATTATTTTTTTAGTTGTCTTCAACTTCAAGCATGATCTTCAAATATCAATTTGGGCGGCTTTGAGCCTTTCAATTCTTTTAGCAATAATCCGTTTAGCCAAAAAGGACACAATCCAACACTCAGTCTCTGGAATTCTTGGAGTTCTGATCTGCGCATATTTCGCGCATCGTTCTGGAAATGCATCTGACTTCTATATTCCAAAACTTCTTACCAACCTTGGATATGGCACAGCTTATTTAGTGGCAAATCTAGTTGGTTGGCCATTACTTGGAATAGTCCTTGGTCCGCTTCTCGGAGAAAATTTTGAGTGGCGCCATAATCCAGTTCGAAAGAAAATCTACATGCGCGCTAGTTGGATCTGGGTTGTAATGTTTTTTACTCGCATTGCAGTGCAGTATCCGATTTACCGTAGCGGAAATGTTAACTTGTTGGGCACCGTTAATCTGGCCATGGGTTATCCATTATTTTTTGCCGCAGCCTACGGTTCTTGGTTAGTAATTAAAACAGCCCCACCAGTAATTAAACCTAGCTAGATATAAAGCAGGATTTAATGCGGGCTTCAGCATCTGCAGAGGCTACAAATAAAAGTTCATCCCCTGAGGCAAATACATCGTGTGCTTTGGCAGTGATCACACGTCCATCGCGAACAATTGCGGCAAGGGCTGCATCTTCTGGAAGCTCAATCTCTTCAACTGTTTTTCCAATGCAAGCAGAGCCATCAGGAAGAGTAAGTTCGACGAGATTTGCTTGGCCTTTTTTAAATGAGAATAAGCGAACTACATCGCCAACGCTAACTGCTTCTTCAACAAGGGCTGCAATGATGCGAGGCGTTGATACCGCAACATCCACGCCCCAAGATGAATCAAAGAGCCATTCATTTTTAGGGTGGTTGATACGTGCCACGACGCGAGGCACTCCATATTCAGTTTTACCGAGTAGAGAAGTAACTAAATTTGCTTTGTCATCTCCAGTTGCCGCAACCAAAACTTGGCAGTTATTGAGATGAGCATTATCTAGAGATGTAATCTCACAGGCATCTGCCATAAGCCATTCTGCCTCGGGAACGCTTTCGAGTTTTAGCGCTTTGGGATCTTTATCAATGAGCAATACTTGATGGCCATTATCCAAAAGCTCGCGTGCGATTGCCCGTCCCACGTTTCCAGCACCAGCGATTGCAACTCTCATCATCGATCTCCATCTGGTGAATTAGCAAGAATCGCTTCGGTCTTTGCAATATCTTCATCGCCGACCATGACGTGAATAAGGTCGCCTTGTTGCAAAACAGTGTGTTGATCAGGAATAAGTCCAACACCTAGGCGCGTGACAAAGGCAACGCGTGCAGGAGTGATTTCATCAATGAGCAAAATTGGGCGGCCATACCAATCACTATGTGGATGCATTTCACATAACTGCACGGTCCCACTTGCATCGCGCCATTCGGAGCGAGAGCCCTCAGGCAATAGGCGGCGAAGAATTTGATCAGTTGCCCATAAGACAGTTGCAACGGTTGGAATACCTAAACGTTGGTAAATCTCGGCACGGCCTGGATCGTAAATTCTGGCAACAACATTTTGAACCCCATATGTTTCGCGTGCGACGCGGGCGGCCAAGATATTTGAGTTGTCGCCATTGCTCACGGCGGCAAATGCATCGGCATCTTGAATTCCGGCCTCACGCAAAACATCGCGGTCAAAGCCAACACCTGTAACAGTACGACCTTTAAAGTTTGGGCCTAAGCGGCGGAAAGCTTCACGCGCCTGATCAATGACTGCAACGGTGTGTCCTGCAGCTTCCAGATCCGTTGCTAAGGAAGAACCGACTCGACCGCATCCCATGATGACTACGTGCATATGCATTAACTTACACCCATAAGGTTACTTCCGTGGCATCAACTATGAAAAGCACCCTTGTGGTCGGCGAAGTTATTGAGGTAGCGATTGAAAAGGTTGCCCATGGCGGCCACTTCATCGCCCGACATGAAGGTGCGGTTATTTTCGTACGCCATGCAATTCCCGGTGAGAGATGTCGAATTGAAATAACTTCAGTGGGCAGTTCCTTTAATCGCGCAGATGTTATCGAAGTAATTGAAGCATCATCTGACCGAGTCGTTGCTCCATGCGAATTTTCGCACCGCAACGGTTGCGGTGGCTGCGATTTCCAACATGTAAATGTGGCACGGCAGCTGCAGTTAAAGGCCGACGTGATTACCGAACAATTTGCACGCATTGCAAAGATGGAAATCTCCGTCGAAGTTGAAAGCGTTGGAGATGCCCTTGGTTGGCGATCGCGCATTACTTCAACTACTGATCGAGAGGGAAAGTTAGGGTTTATTGGATCGCGTAGCCATAAAATTATCCCGGTCAATAACTGTTTAGTTGCGGCCAAAAATATTGGCTTTGCAGAGCTTGCCTCTAAGAAGTGGCGCGGAGATATGCGCGTAGAAATCGCGGCTTCCAACACTGGCGAAAGATCAATCTCTCTGATTGCAACACGGGGGGAGAGTAAATCTCGCTTAAGCGAAGGTCCGGCCATCTTGCATGAACAGGTTTTGGAAAATGTTTTGGAAGTAAGCAACGATTCATTTTGGCAAGGACATGTCAATGCACCAAATGTGTTGAGTTCAGTTGTTCAGGATTT
>JBAXIC010000077.1:0-4962 GCA_037138575.1 Actinomycetes bacterium | reverse complement strand
CCAGTTACTGTCAATGTATCGCCGTGCAAATAACCAGCATCAAGGAGGATCTTTAGAACCACTGGAATTCCGCCGACGCGATCTACATCGCTCATTACGAATTTACCAAAAGGTTTTAAATCACCTAGTAGTGGAACTTTGGAACCAATACGGTTGAAATCTTCAAGAGTTAAATCGACATCGGCTTCATGAGCAATGGCTAATAAATGCAGCACAGCATTTGTTGAGCCGCCTAATGCCATCACTGTTGTGATTGCATTTTCAAAAGCTTTCTTAGTCAAGATATCGCGCGTTGTAATTCCTAAGCGAATTAAATTGACTACGGCTGCACCTGCCTGAATTGAAAATGCGTCGCGACGACGATCAACTGCAGGTGGCGCAGCTGAACCAGGTAGTGAAAGACCTAAAGCTTCACCAACGGCTGCCATTGTGTTAGCGGTATACATACCGCCACATGCTCCTTCACCGGGACAGATTGCGCGTTCGATTTGATCAACGCGCTCCTGAGTAATTAACCCACGGGCGCACGCACCAACAGCTTCGAAGGCATCGATGATTGTTACATCTTTACCATCTACTTGACCCGGCAAAGTAGAACCTGCATAAACAAAAACTGAAGCAACATCGATACGTGCTGCTGCCATCATCATTCCTGGAAGTGATTTATCGCATCCAGCAAAAGTGACCATGCCATCTAAACGTTCGGCTTGCATAACTGTTTCAACTGAATCTGCAATTACTTCGCGAGAGACTAATGAGAAGTGCATTCCTTCATGTCCCATTGAGATTCCATCTGAAACAGAGATTGTTCCGAACTGCATAGGAAACCCACCCGCATCGATGACACCTTGGCGTGACGCCTTTGCTAAGCGATCGAGAGAAAGATTGCATGGAGTGATTTCATTCCATGACGAAACAATTCCAATTTGAGGTTTTACCCAATCCTCATCACCCATTCCAACAGCGCGCAACATTCCTCGGGCAGGTGCTCGCTCAAGTCCATCAGTAACTAGCCCAGAGCGCGGTTTCATCGTCGACATGCGATAATTCTAGCCTCTTCCAAAGAAATCATTTAATCCGTATTGGAGTTTTTGCGTGTCACAATCCAGCAGCCCTGAAGTCTTAGACCCAACAAGATGGCGAACTCTTTTCGTTGTCGCTATTTCCCAGTTAATGATCGTTTTAGATAGTTCAATTATGAACATCGCAATTCCAAGCGCCAAGGTTGACCTAGGCATCTCTGATGCAAATCAGCAGTGGGTCATCACCGCCTACACATTGGCATTTGGTTCTCTGCTTCTCCTTGGAGGTCGCATCGGCGATTACATGGGTCGTAAGAAGATTTTCCTTGTCGGTCTAATTGGTTTTGCTGCAGCTTCTGCCCTTGGTGGAATTGCAACAACACAGGGAATGCTATTTGGTGCACGCGCACTTCAAGGAGTATTCGGTGCGTTACTTGCACCTGCTGCACTTGCAATTATCTCTGTGACTTTCACAGTCCCAGCAGAACGCGCAAAAGCATTTGGAGTTATCGGTGCAATCTCAGGTGGTGGCGCAGCAATTGGATTAATCCTCGGTGGAACACTTACTGAGTTCTTCTCATGGCGCTGGTGCTTAGGAGTTAACACACCAATCGCAGTCATCGCCGCGGTTCTGGCAATCAAGTTTGTTCATGAATCAAAGGCCGAAGGCGATAACACCTACGATATTCCAGGTGTTGTAACTGCAACTGCAGGTTTGTTCTCACTTACATATGGCTTCAATCAGGCCGCAACAAATGGGTGGTCTGATGGCCACACAATCGGTTTCCTAGTTGGCGCAGTTGCACTCCTTGCAGCATTCGTTGCAATTGAAATGCGCGTAAAGAATCCATTGATGCCAATGCGTGTTGTAACTGATCGAAATCGCGGAGGTTCATACCTTGGTTCATTAGTTGTAGGAGCCGGACTATTTTCAATGTTCCTATTTCTAGGACTATATCTCCAGGTAATTCTTGGATACAGCCCGCTTAAATCCGGTTTTGCTTTCTTGCCATTTACTGCAGGAATCATTGTCTTTGCAGGAATCGCGTCAGCATTGCTACCAAAGGTTGGACCAAAACCATTGATGGTTCCCGGCTTAATCGCAGCAGGCATTGGCTTGTTAATGCTCACTCGTATCACCCCTGATACTTCATATGTAACGCATGTAATGCCTTCATTATTGATTATGTCTAGTGGCATGGCGCTTGTATTTATTCCACTGACATCCACCTCGCTCCATGCTGTTTCACACCATGACACAGGTGTTGCAAGTGCGATGGTTAATACCAGCCAACAAATCGGTGGATCACTTGGTACCGCGCTACTTAATACAGTTGCAGCAACTGCAACTGCTACATATGCAGCGGCCCACACCGAACTTGGAAAGATGGTTCAGCCATTTGCAATGACACATGGCTTTACAGTCGCATTTAAGGTCAGTGCTGGACTGCTATTTGTTGGAGCAGTTGTACTGTTCTTCTTTATCAATATCGGTAAAGAGGCCTTAGTCGAAACTGAAGGCGTTGTAGTTCATTAAGTAATTAAAGAGCTTGACCCAAGTGGCCAAGTAGAAGCTCTCGTACGCGAGCAGCATCTGCTTGGCCTTTTGTGTCTTTCATGATTGCACCGATAAGCGCTCCGGCTGCAGGTACATGACCATCGCGAACCTTTTGTGCAGTTTCGGGTTGAGCAGCACATGCGCGCTCGATTGCAGCCATAAGCGCTGAATCATCATTTACAACTTTAATTCCACGTGCTGCGATAACTGCGGCAGGCTTTCCTTCACCAGCGATAACGCCTTCAACAACTTGGCGCGCCAACTTATCTGTAAGTTCTCCAGCATTAACCAGCGCCACAATCTCAGCTACATCAGATGCGGTGATATCTAGATCTTTGATTGCAACATCTTTTTCATTTGCAATGCGTGAGATTTCACCTAACCACCAGCTGCGAGCTTTAGTTGGATCGGCGCCAAGGGCAACTGTTGCCTCAACAACATCTAAAACATCGGCATTAATCATCGCCGACATCTCCTTATCCGGAACCGACCACAGTTCTTGCAAACGCTTACGGTGAATCGATGGTCGCTCTGGCAATGCTGCGCGTAGTTCTTCGATCCATGCAGCATCTGGTGCAACTGGAACTAAATCTGGTTCTGGGAAATAACGATAATCCTCGGCCTGCTCTTTTGATCGACCTGAGCGAGTTAAACCCGTATCTTCTTGGAAGTGACGAGTTTCTTGCACAACACGTTCACCATTATTTAGACGCTCTGCGTGGCGAATCATTTCACCGCGAATTGCGCGCTCAACGGAGCGAAGTGAGTTAACGTTTTTAGTTTCAGAACGTGTGCCTAGAGTTTGGGCACCAATTAAACGAAGTGAAACGTTGGCATCGCAGCGAAGTGAACCTTGTTCCATCTTTACATCACTCACACCTAAAGAACGCAAAATATCGCGCAGTTCAGCCACATATGCACGCGCAACTTCTGGGGCATATTTACCAGTGCCCGGAACAATCTTGGTAACGATTTCAACTAAAGGAATTCCTGCGCGGTTGTAATCAAGGAGTGAGTATTCGGCGCCGTGGATACGGCCAGTTGCACCACCTACGTGCAATGACTTTCCGGTGTCTTCTTCCATATGAACACGTTCAACTTCGATGCGAAATGACTTCGGACCTTCATCGGTTTCGATTTCAACATCAACGAAACCATTTACGCAGATTGGTTCGTCGTACTGTGAAATCTGGAAGTTCTTTGGCATATCTGGATAAAAATAATTCTTGCGAGCAAAGCGACTAAATGGAGCAATAGAGCAGTTCAGTGCAAGACCAATTTTGATCGTTGACTCAATCGCCTTTTCATTAACCGTTGGCAGTGCTCCAGGAAGAGCTAAACAAACTGGGCAGGTCTGCGTATTGGGTTCTGCGCCAAAAATAGTTGAACAGCCACAAAACATTTTGGATTCGGTGTTGAGCTCGACGTGAACTTCTAGGCCCAAAACTGGTTCGTACTTTGCGATTACATCATCGTAAGTCAGGCTCATTTGCTACCCGCTAACGCTGGAATATTTGAAAGTAGAGGCGCACCCCATTTAGAAAGTAGAGCTGCTTCAAGTGCTGCGCCGACTGAATACATACGATCATCTTTCATAACTGGAGACATGATCTGGAAGCCAACTGGCAGGCCATCTTCTTCGGCCAAACCTGAGGGTAGAGACATTCCACCAATTCCAGCCATATTTACCGGAATCGTTGCAATGTCATTGAGATACATAGCTAGTGGGTCATCGGCTTTTTCACCGATCTTAAAGGCCGTTGTTGGACATGTTGGCGAAACCAAAACATCGGCTAACTCAAAGGCCTTGTTGAAATCCTGAGTAATAAGTGTGCGAACTTTTTGCGCACTTCCATAATAAGCATCGTAATAGCCCGAAGAAAGTGCATAAGTACCCAAGATGATGCGGCGTTTTACTTCACGTCCAAAACCAACCTCGCGTGTTAAGTTCATAACTGATTCAGCTGAAGCGCCATCAATATCTCCAACGCGAAGGCCGTAACGCATTGCATCGAAGCGAGCTAAGTTAGATGAACATTCAGATGGAGCGATCAAATAATAAGCAGCAAGTGCGTATTCAAAATTAGGTGCAGATACTTCAACTATTTCAGCACCAGCAGCAGCTAATAGTTCTAGCGATTCTTCAAAGCGGTTACGAACGCCTTTTTGATATCCATCGCCATTGAGCTCTTTAACTACGCCGATCTTCATTCCCTTTACATTGCCGGCTTTGGCAGCGGCAACAACGGCAGGCACTGGTGCGTTAATAGATGTTGAATCTTTTGGATCATGTCCGGCAATAGCTTCATGTAAAAGCGCGGCATCTAAAACCGTGCGCGCACATGGGCCGGCTTGATCAAGGGATGAAGAAAAAGCAACGAG
>JBAXIC010000076.1:0-4996 GCA_037138575.1 Actinomycetes bacterium | reverse complement strand
TTGAGTGTAATTTTCATGGTTTACAGCGCTGCGACTAGCGCATCTCCAACTTCACTCGTGCTTCGCTTCTTATCTGCCCGAGTCAATAGATCTGCCGCAACTGCACGTTCAACATCGCGCGCTGCATCGCCATAACCTAAGTGATCGAGCATCATGGCAACTGACATGACTGTGGCAGTTGGGTCAGCAAGGTTTTTTCCGGCAATATCTGGCGCTGAACCATGAACAGGTTCAAACATTGATGGGAATTTTCCAGTTGGATTAATATTTCCAGAAGCAGCTAAACCAATTCCGCCACAGATTGCAGCGGCAATATCAGTCAGGATATCTCCAAAAAGATTATCGGTAACGACGACATCAAAACGCTCTGGATTTGTAACAAAGAACATTGAAGCGGCATCTACGTGTAGATAATCAGTTGCAACCGTTGGGTATTCTTTAGCAACTTCATTGAAAGTACGGGTCCAAAGTCCACCCGCGCGGGTTAATACGTTGTTCTTGTGCACCAAAGTAAGTTTCTTGCGATCTCTTTTAAGCGCACGCTCAAAAGCATCACGAATCACGCGTTCGGCCCCACGTCGAGTATTTAAACTCTCCTCAGTTGCGATTTCAGCATCAGTGCCTTCTGCAAGAACTCCACCCGCGCCAACATATGGGCCTTCAGTTCCTTCGCGCACCACAACAAAATCAATAAGAGCTTTTGTTGCGAGCGGTCCTGTGACACCTGGCATTAAACGCGCAGGGCGCAGATTAATGTAATGATCAAAAGCAAAGCGAAGCTTAAGCAAAAGTCCGCGCTCTAGAACTCCAGATGGAACAGTTGGATCTCCAACTGCGCCAAGAAGAATTACATCCTTCGTAGCAATCTCATCCAAAATGCTTTGAGGCAAGGTTTCGCCCGTACGATGCCAAAATGCTGCACCTAAATCATATGAAGTACGGTTAAAAACCACGTCATATTTCTTAGCAACTGCATCCAAAACCTTTAGACCTTCGTTAACAACTTCAGGTCCGATTCCATCGCCTGCAATTACTGCTAATTCAATAGTTTTCATTACTCCACCAAAAATACTGAGCGAACGAATTCGGCGTCAGTATCCTTCTTAACTCTTGCAACGATATCTTCGCTGACATGTGAATCAACTGTTAACGCCATAAGCGCAGTGCCACCAGCTTCACTGCGAGCAACCTGCATTGCCGCGATATTTACTTTCGATTCACCCAGTGTCTGTCCAACGATTCCGATGATTCCTGGACGATCAACGTAGCGAATGAAAAGAATGTTATCTGTTGGTGGAAGATCAAGGCGGAAGGTATCGATTGCAACAATCTTTTGAACCTGTTTGATACCCATAAGAGTTCCATCAATAGTCATTGCTTTACCTGTGCCTGTTGTTGCACGCAAAGAAATCATCGAACGGTATTCAGGACAATCAGCTGTATTAGTTACTGCAGAAACCATTCCTCGCTCTGCGGCAAGACCTGGCGCATTAACATAAGTGACTTCCTCAGCACCTACCGCTAAAAGCGCACCTTTAAGCGCACTAATTGCCAAAATTGAGCCATCATGAACCGATATATCGCCCTTTACGGTGACATCAATATTTACAGGTAGCTCGCCAAGTAGTTCAGTTGCAATCTCTGACATTTTTTCAACCAACGGCAATGATGGACGAATATCTTCGTGAATCACTCCGCCCTTAACGTTGACTGCATCAGGAACAAGTTCGCCAGCTAAGGCTTTACGAACCGATACGGCAACTGCGATTCCAGCGCGCTCCTGTGCTTCATCAGTTGATGCACCTAAGTGCGGTGTTGCTACAACTTGATCGAGTGCAAATAGCGGTGAATCTGTACATGGCTCAGTTACATAAACATCAAGCCCCGCACCTGCCACACGACCTTCGGTGATTGCATCAAAGAGTGCAGCCTCATCAAGTACACCACCGCGCGCAGCGTTAACGATACGAACAGCAGGTTTAACTTTTTTGAGCGCTTCAACGCCGATTAAGTTTGCAGTCTCTTTAGTCTTTGGCAAGTGAATCGTGATGAAATCAGATGTTCTTAAAAGTTCATCAAGATCTACTAACTTAACTCCAAGTTGTGCTGCGCGTGCAGGTTGTAAATATGGATCATAGGCAACAACATTCATTCCAAATGCCTGCATACGGGATGCAACAAGTTGACCGATGCGCCCAAAGCCAACAATGCCTAAAGTCTTTTCAAAGAGTTCGGCTCCGGTGAACTTAGAGCGTGCCCACTTGCCATTGCGAAGAGCTGCATTGGCAGGTGAAATAAAGCGAGCCGATGCAAGCAATAAAGAAATAGCAAGTTCTGCAGCGCTAACGATATTTGATGTAGGTGCATTAACAACCATGATACCTGCAGCAGTTGCTGCTGGAATATCCACGTTATCTAAACCAACACCTGCACGTGCAATAACTTTCAAACCCTTAGCTGCAGCAATTGCTTCCGCATCCATTTTTGTAGCAGAGCGAATTAAGACTGCATCCACACCCTTTGCAAGAGCTGCAAGAAGTTGGCCTCGATCTGCGCCGTCGCAATTAACGACCTCAAAATCTGGACCCAACGCTTCTAACGTAGCCGGGCTTAACTCTTCGGCGATTAATACAACGGGTTTAGCCACGCGCTGCGCTGCCCTCTTTGTAGTCATCGCCCTTTGACTGCTTCATCCATGAAAACATCTTACGAAGTTCACGGCCAACAGCTTCGATTGGATGTGTTTCACCCTTTGCGCGAAGTGACTTAAATTCCGGAGCGCCAGCTTCTTGGTCATCAATGAAGCGCTTAGCAAATGCACCGCTCTGGATATCTGCAAGCACTGCCTTCATGTTTTCCTTAACGTGTGGATCGATAACACGTGGACCAGAAACATAGTCACCGAATTCGGCAGTATCAGATACTGACCAGCGCTGCTTTGCGATTCCGCCTTCGTACATCAAATCAACAATAAGTTTTAGTTCGTGTAAGCATTCAAAGTAAGCAACTTCTGGCTGGTATCCAGCTTCAGTTAATGTTTCAAAGCCATACATAACTAGCTGTGAAGCACCGCCGCAAAGAACGGACTGCTCACCAAATAGATCTGTTTCAGTCTCTTCTGTAAATGTTGTCAAGATTCCGCCGGCGCGAAGGCCACCGATTGCTTTGGCATATGAAAGTGTCAATGGCCATGCATTACCTGTTGCATCTTGTTCGACGGCAACGATTACTGGAACTCCACGTCCTGCTGCGTATTCACGACGTACTAAGTGGCCAGGGCCCTTTGGTGCAACCATGCAGACATCAACTGATGCGCTTGGCTTGATATAACCAAAGCGAATATTGAAACCATGTCCGAAGAACAAAGCATCGCCATCTTTTAAGTTAGGCAAAATTGAATCTGTGTAAATGTGGCGCTGAACATGGTCAGGTGCCAAAATCATGATGACCGTTGCTTCTTGAACGGCTTCTGCTACTGATACAACGCGCAAACCTTCGGCCTCTGCCTTTGCACGTGATGCTGAACCTTCTTTTAATCCAACGCGAACATCGACACCGCTATCGCGCAAGTTAAGTGCGTGTGCATGTCCCTGTGAGCCGTAACCGATAATCGCGACTTTGCGACCCTGGATGATGGATAGATCTGCATCCTCTTCGTGATACATCGTTGCTGCCACGGTATTTCTCCTTTAGTTCTGGTAATCGGGTTGAGTGTCGTGAACGGTTGGTGCTGCTTTATTTGGAACTATTTCCTTAATAGAAATGACATTGATTAACTTATCGAGTTGAGCAATTACCTGCTCAAGTGCATGGCCTTCCAGGTTAACCACAATGTCCATCTGTGAAACCTCTGGGTTTGACGTTGGACCAACTGATAAACGTTCAATGTTGTATGCGCGGCGAGAGAATAGGCCAGCCACGCGGGCCAAAACGCCAGGTGAGTTTTCAACTAATACTTCGAGTGTGTGTTGGGCCATTTTTATAGCTCCTGTGAATCCCAGTCAGGCGCGGTTTCACGCGCAATCATGATTTCGTCATTTGATGTTCCGGCGGCAACCATCGGCCAAACCATCGCATCGCGATGAACACGGAAATCAACAACTACAGGTTGATCATTGATGCTCATTGCTTTCTCGATGGTTGCATCTACATCTTCTCCGCGTTCGCAACTTAAACCAACGCAACCCATTGCTTCGGCAAGCATCGGGAAGTTTGGAATTCGTTTAGATTCAAGGCTGGTATTTGAATATCGACCTTCATAGAACAACGTCTGCCACTGGCGAACCATTCCAAGTGATTCATTATTAATAATCGCAACTTTGATTGGAATGTTATTAAGTGCGCACGTTGTTAACTCTTGATTTGTCATTTGGAAACAACCATCGCCATCAATAGCCCACACTGTTGTATCTGGCGCGCCAACTTTCGCACCCATTGCAGCAGGAACTGCATAGCCCATAGTTCCAAGTCCGCCTGAGTTAAGCCATGTACGTGGATTTTCATATGAAACAAACTGCGAAGCCCACATCTGATGCTGCCCAACACCAGATGCAAAAATTGCGTTCGGCCCAGAGATTTTTCCAAGACGCTCGATTACATACTGAGGTGACAGTGATCCATCAGCAGGTTTGTCATAGCCAAGTGGGTAAGCAGCTTTGAGTGAGTTCATCTGGCGTAACCACGGAGTTAAATCGGGTTGGCTCTTTGCAAGTGCGCTCTTTAACGCTGGAATCAAAGCAGAGATGGTGTTCTTAAGATCTCCTAAAACAGCAACATCGGCGAAACGATTCTTGCCGATTTCTGCCGGGTCAACATCGGCATGAATTACTTTTGCGTTAACGGCAAAAGATGAAAGCTTTCCAGTTACTCGATCATCAAAGCGCGCACCCAAAGTGATAAGAAGATCTGATTTTTGTAGCGCAGTTACTGCAGCAACTGTTCCATGCATTCCTGGCATACCAAGGTGCAGTGGGTGGCTATCAGGGAATGCTCCGCG
>JBAXIC010000075.1:0-5027 GCA_037138575.1 Actinomycetes bacterium | reverse complement strand
TAAGGCTCTGCTTACGCCGAGATCTTGGAGCGGCCTTTAGCGCGGCGTGATGAAAGAACAGCACGTCCGCCTTTTGTGGCCATGCGGGCACGGAAGCCATGCTTCTTGGCGCGCTTACGGTTGTTTGGTTGGAATGTGCGCTTTGTTGTCATTTTTTGTAAATCCTTTTCTTCTCCCACGTTGGTTTCGGCCGGCCGGCCGGCCTTGTGGGGCCACAGCTTGCTGAGGGGGTAACGGTAGGGGAAGCTGTGGATGAGCGTCAAACGGGGGCCGGTTTAGCCGATATTGGGCCGAGAAAAGGTGTCCATTCTGTGGATAACCACTTGCTTTATTGGCCCCGGGGGCTTAGTTTCACCCTCTATCCACAGGCCGAATCTCTAAACCTTAGATTTAGACCACAGGCTGTGGATAACTATGGGGATAACTTTTTGGAGCTAAATGGACACAATTTCGCAGGCAGGGTTTGAAAAGCAAGGGCAGCAGGAGTTAGACGCCAATGCTGTTGTTGGGCTGTGGGACTCAGTTGTTGAAGAGTTGGCCGCTGATTCGCCAAGCTCTCGAGCATTTTTAGCGGCGACCCGCCCGCTTGGAATTCTTCAACTTGGTGAAGGTGCTTCATTTCTAGTTGAAGCCCCAAACGCTTTCACTAAGGATTTTCTTGAGTACCGCGTGAAGACTTCTATAAATGAAATTCTCACAAAAAAGATGAATCAGAATGTTTCCATTGCTGTTCAAATTAATGAAAGCCTTGAACAACCAAATTCTTTCTCCCAACCAGAGACTGTTGAAGTAGATCCCATCACTTCAGAGCCATCCCCAAAAGCTGGAACTGGTCGCGGAAATGAATCTCGCACTAATGAACCCTCCCAACTCAACCCCCGTTATATTTTTGAGACGTTTGTTATCGGAGCATCAAATCGTTTTGCTCACGCAGCTGCGGTTGCAGTCGCTGAAGCACCAGCAAAGGCTTATAACCCACTATTTATTTATGGTGAATCTGGATTAGGTAAAACCCACTTACTACACGCTATTGGGGCCTACGCAAAAGAGTTATATGGCAATGTACGCGTGAAATATGTATCTTCGGAAGAGTTCACCAACGATTTTATTAACTCTATTCGTGACGACAAGGCATCCGCTTTCCAAAAGCGATATCGTGATCTGGACATTTTGCTTGTTGATGATATTCAATTCTTGGAAAATAAAGAGCGGACTCAAGAAGAGTTCTTCCATACATTCAACACTTTATACAACGCTAACAAACAGATTGTTATCTCAAGTGATCGCCCTCCAAAGCAATTAACAACTTTGGAAGACCGACTTCGTTCTCGCTTCGAGTGGGGTTTAATTACCGATATTCAACCTCCAGAACTTGAAACACGTATTGCTATTCTTCGTAAAAAAGCTGCTCAAGATAAGTTGAATGCTCCTGATGATGTTTTGGAATATATTGCTTCTAAAATCAGTTCAAATATCCGCGAACTTGAAGGCGCCCTTATTCGTGTTACAGCTTTCGCCTCTTTAAATCGCCAACCAGTTGATTTAGGTTTGGCTGAAATAGTTTTGAAGGATTTGATCCCTAATGAGGTTGGTCCACAGATCACTTCTTCCACGATCATGGCCCAAACAGCCAGCTACTTCAGTTTAAGTTTGGATGATTTGTGTGGCACTAGCCGAAGCCGGGTTCTGGTAAACGCTCGTCAGATTGCCATGTATTTGTGCCGCGAGTTGACCGAGCTGTCTTTGCCTAAAATCGGTGAAACCTTCGGGGGACGTGATCACACAACTGTGATGCATGCCGACCGCAAGATCCGCCAATTAATGGCTGAGCGCCGATCGATTTACAACCAAGTTAATGAGCTCACAACCAGAATCAAGCAACAGACTAAAAATTAACTGGAATTAAACGAAACTGAGTTTTTGATAACGGAGTACCCCCAGGTTGGGGGTAACTTGTGGATAACTGTGGATAACACAGGGATTTATGAGGATAAGTAAGAGGAGTTAGAAGAGGGGTTAGGGAAAAAGGTAGGGGAAGGCTGGTTAAGGAGACTTACCCACACACTTACCCACAGATGTAGAAAGGGGGTTGGAAGCCTCTGACCTGCATTTTCACCCTTATCCACAAGAAATGTCAGTAGTTACTACGAATATCTATATATAAGAGAATTACTTGTTAATAAAGAGAACCGCCGAGGAGATGAAAATGAAATTTATTGTTGAACGTGAAGAGCTAGTAGATGCCATTAATTGGGTTGCCCGCAGTTTGTCGACCCGACCAATTAAAACAGAGCTACTTGGAATCATGATTGATGTAGACA
This sequence comes from Actinomycetes bacterium, assembly GCA_037138575.1. Taxonomy (GTDB): domain Bacteria; phylum Actinomycetota; class Actinomycetes; order Nanopelagicales; family Nanopelagicaceae; genus Planktophila. Next base: position 2,706 of record JBAXIC010000075.1, on the reverse strand, counting down.
CCTCAATCACACTTACAGGATCTGATTTAGAAACCTCCACTAAAGCAATCCTTAAAGCAGATATCACCTCCAAAGGAAAAGTTTTAGTCCCAGGCCGGCTATTGGCTGAAATAGCAAGATCTCTTCCAAACAAACCTATTTCTTTTGTACTCGATGGAACCCGTGTATTAGTAACAGCAGGTTCAGCAAAGTTCACACTTCCAACACTTTCAGTTTCTGAATACCCAACACTTCCAGAACTTCCAGAAACCGCAGGCCTTATCGCTAGCGATGTTTTTGCTAGCGCTGTTAATCAAGTGGCAGTAGCAGCTGGACGAGATGACTCACTACCAACACTTACTGGTGTTCACATTGAGATAAACAAAAACCACATCACTCTTGCAGCAACTGATCGCTACCGTTTAGCGGTTCGTGAACTTTCATGGCAAGCAAAAAACACAGAAATCGAATCAACAACACTTGTGCGCGCTCGCACACTCACCGACGCAGCAAAATCTTTAACTGCCTCAGATCAAGTCACCATTGCTTTATCCCCAACAACTTCACATGAACGTCTTGTTGGTTTTGTTTCAGAATTAAAAACAATGACCTCGCGAACACTAGATGGAACATTCCCACCTTTTAAACACCTTCTTCCATCTGAGTCCTCATCACATGCAATCGTTGATGTTGCAACCCTTTTAGATTCTGTTCGACGAGTAGCGTTAGTGACAGACAAAACTGTTCCACTTCGTTTAAATTTTGATAACAACAAACTCCAACTTGAAGCCGGCGCCGGAGAAGATGCCCAAGCAACAGAAGAGTTAGATATCCAATACACAGGTGAAGCAATCAACATTGCCTTCAACCCTCAATATTTAACAGATGGGTTGCAAGCACTCAACACCCCATTTGTGCAGTTTGATTTCACAGGAGCCAGCAAGCCTGCAGTTTTATCCGGGAAACACGAAGCCAATGGCGCGAAGGATGAAAGCTACAAGTACCTATTGATGCCGATGCGTTATAGCTCTTAATGTGGATCAATCACCTTTCGTTAAAAAACTTCCGCTCATATGATGAGTTGGAGTTATCACTAGAACCTGGAGTCACAATATTTCTAGGACGAAACGGTGAAGGTAAAACCAATATTGTTGAATCACTTTTGTATTTAGCTTTTCTCTCCTCACATCGCACAGCCAACGATCAACCCTTAGTAAAACTAGGAAACCAATCCGCATATGTGCGGGCTAAAGCTCAAAACCCTGAGCGAGAAATATTAGTAGAGCTTGAAATTAATGCAGAAAAAGCAAATAGAGCGCGGATAAATCAAAACCCTGTTCGCAGCCAAAAAGAGTTATATGGGATTGTTCAAGCGGTGTACTTCTCACCAGAAGATCTTGATCTTGTCCGAGGAGACCCATCAGGGCGCCGACGTTTTATCGACGAGCTACTTACTTTAAGAAGCCCTCGCCTTGCTGGAGTTATTAACGATTACGAACGCGCTCTTAAACAACGAAACTCGCTTTTAAAATCCAGAAGTAGTTATGCCTCACTTGCCTCATGGGATCAACAAGTAGCCGAATTTGGTGGCGAATTAATTGCTGCACGCATAAAAACATTGGGCGATTTTGAACCTATTTTTACTGAAGTGTATAAAGAAATTAGTAAAGAAAAAACCGCTCTAATAAACTATAAATGCAGTATTGATAATCCCACTGAAAACGCAGCGGAAAATACTGAAAAAATATTACTTAAAATGGCTGACATTAAAACCCAAGAAATTGATCGAGGACTCACTTTGGTTGGGCCACACCGCGATGATTTATTGTTAGTTCTCGGTGATCATTTTGTTAAAGGCTACGCTAGTCACGGAGAATCGTGGTCGATTGCACTTTCATTAAAATTAGCAACTTATCAATTACTGCAAAACGAAGGCGCTAAACCTATTTTGATTCTGGATGATGTATTTTCTGAACTCGACGAAGAGCGACGGAATCACATGATTGCACTCGCAAATTCAGCAGAGCAAACATTTATCACAGTGGCTGTGCAAACAGATTTACCCCCAAACCTTTTTGGAACGACCTATCAAGTAAAAAGCGGATCGGTTAAGTTGGTTAGTTTGGCAAACAATGAAACATGATTTAGCGCGAGAGCTTTATAAAACTTGGAGAAATAATTCCAAACGTTCTAAAAATAATCCAACAGATGAGGTGCGTGAACGTGTTGAAGATCCACAAAAACTCAACACAGTTCTTAATGATTTAATAACAGCGCGCGACTGGAAACAGGGAATTGCAGAAGGAACACTTTTTACCGACTGGGTTAAAGTTGTCGGCGATGAAGTTGCTCAACACGCAACTCCCATTACTTTGATCGATGGACTTTTAACGATCCAAACTTCATCAACAGCGTGGGCCACACAATTAACAGCGATGGCGCCCTCACTCTTAAAACAAATATCAAGCTCAGCCCCAGGCGCCCTTGTGGAGTCCTTATCGATTATCGGGCCCAACGCCCCGAGCTGGAAAAAAGGTTTACGAACGATTAAAAATCACCATGGGCCAAGAGATACCTACGGATAAGCGCGTTTTGCTTGCCTAATCCTGCTCCTAGCCCCGATTTTGGCTATTCCATATCCCGTTTAGCCACTAGGATTTGACCTATAAACCAGCCAATTCGTGCCAGGTTTGATTTACAGCGATTTTTCTAGTTACTGAGTAGGGG
>JBAXIC010000074.1:0-5164 GCA_037138575.1 Actinomycetes bacterium | reverse complement strand
GCAGGTGACTCTTAATCACCGGGTCGGGGGTTCGAGTCCCTCACAACCCACTCCGAGTTCCATATTCGCCCTTACCCTTGCTGCATGTCAAAGCGAGTCATCTCCAAGCGGCAGCGCTTCTGGGAACGCGCCTGGGCCAGTTCAATTTTGATTTATACGATCGTCGCAACATTCATTGTTTGGAAAACGTTAACGAAATATGGCGTCAATCCTGTTGTGTTTTTCTTTATAGATGCGACCACTTCATGGACATATGGCATTTCTACCGCCCGGCTAGTGATGCGAATTATCGCTAAGGATTGGCCGGACACTCGCAAATGGGCTTTGGCGGCGGCAATTTCATTTATTTCACCGCAGCTATACATTTTGATCGCAGCTCGAAACGCACCCCGTGATGTCTACCTAATTGTGATTGGAGTTATTTTGGCATTAACTCTATTTACAACAATCTCACTATTTCTAGAAATTCGGCGAGGCCATCGAATTAAAAACAAGCCGTAAATTCCATTAAGGAATATTATGTTCAAATCAGAGCTCAGTACCTCAACCTAGTCTGTGCTCAAACCAACTTCGCGCTAAAGCCAAAATTTGGGGCTCCGACATCGCATTTAAATTCTCATCCAATGCATCGACAACTTTCTTTCCCAAGTCTGGGTGCTTCCTTTCGAGGTACTGAACAAAGTGCACCATTGAACTCGCTTTACCGGTTCCATGCCCTATTAAGAGAATTTCTGATGCGGTTGAGATCGCTTGAACAATCTCTTCATAAAACTTTAGTGTCAACGTATCTTCATGCTTATCGAGGTGATCATTTGGCCCATTTTTAATGTGCAGATGCTTATGTCTTTCGGGGACATGAATTTTCTCGGGCTTAGCGCCTTTTTCAGTTCCAGTTGCCCAGACCTTTGCATCTTCATTAGTAATTGTTACAACTACGAATTTGTTTGAAATGTCAGACATTTTATTACCTTCTTTCAATAGAACTTACTATCTCGCAATTTTGCTTTTGCTAGAAAAATCCTTGGTTACTTCATGTGCTAAGAATATAAAGTTCAAGGCGCATTTAGAAGGTCTTACTTTGTGCTATCCCCCACCAAAAGCTCTGATAGGGCGCACTGATCCAGCATTTGTTTCATCGCTTGTGTAATTAGTTCCCACTGGAATCACTTGTTGCCAAGCGCCGTAGACAGGTGCAAGGGTTGAACTCCAGTATGAACTTACTGAAAGATCGTCAATCGCAATATTTGCCTTGAGCATTTCTGTGACTTCATCAGCAGAAGGAACGAACCAATCGGACTTTCCTCCCCCTCGATAATTTGAGACCGCAGTTGCAATTCCGTTCATGCATGATGCCAACATTAATAGAGTGTTTGTTTTTCCAGATCCGATGGCGCTGCTGTTTTTCTTAGCCGCATCTGGATTAGAAATTAATTCAGCTAGCAGGGTGTCACCTAGTGAGCACCACTGCGTGTATGGATCGACGTAGTTTCCTGACCATGACGCGGGAGCGGCTTCTAGATAATGTCCCCAACTTTGTGGAGTTAGTGCGACATAGAAGACGATTCCTCCACCGGGTCCAATATTTCCAATTGCACACTTTCCGTCAGCAGGGCATGCAACCAAAGTGGCCCGATGTGCCACTGCCCTATCAGCGGCTAACTTTGCTGCCACGGCTTGTTCGGCGACTAGTTTGTCTTGGGCTGATTTTACTGCGGCGGTATCGGCGGCTAACTTTTCTGCTGCCAGTTTTTCGGCTGCTGCTGTGTCTGCGGTTAGTTTGTCTTGGGCAATCTTGTCAGCTGCCAGTTTTTCGGCTGCTGCTTTATCTGCATCAGAGGTGTCTTTCACCCCTTTGTTCCAGATTAATTTCTTGCCGGATTTCACGCACGTGTATTTCTTACCATTTGAAATCGAAGATATTCCAGCTTTCTTACAGCTATCCCCCGCTTTAGTAACGGCCTGCGCAGGATTCAAGAAACTTGCAGCAAAGAAAATGCCGGCAATCAATGAAACTCTGATGCGCCTCACAGAGTGAGTCTATTACCTGCTTTTAAAATAGAAACCTATCTACCAAAACTTCCTGTTCGATATTTTCCAGTAGGTGCGAATTGCCTGCCCATTTACTGTCAAACTCATCAAAGATGCTTAGAAGAGTGAAATCACATAAACAAAGTTTTACTGATTTGCTAGGCAAGTGCGGAGGTTGATTCACCTCTAAAGTTTGTGGACATTCACAATAAGTCATGGTCAATATTTGCCCATAACCGTTACATCAAGCAAGTAATTCACTCCTGAAAGACCGGTCTTGTCCCGTCAAAAATTACTGAGTAAGCACCATGGTGCTTAACCCTGGCACGGTAACTTTGTTCGCGGACACAGTCTCAATCGTCTTTAAGCCCGCAACTGCAGCTTTGACAAGTACTGACCACTTCTTGGCGTTAGGTAAAGTCATCTTAATTGGGCCAGGATTTGGATTATGAAGTACAACAATGGTGCTTGCCTTGTCATTAACGGCCTTGCCATTAATTGAATAACCAATGACATTATCTGTTGTCATGATGAATCTTAAATTGGCCTTGATCTGGGCAGCAGTTGCCATACGCAAGGCAGGGTGAGCTGCTCGTAAAGCAATTAGCCCTTGGAAATACTTTGTGGTTGCGACATATTTAATCTTTGATGACCACTTCAGTGAATTCGTTGCATCATCTGCGTTATAACTATTTCCGTTTCCACTCTTAGAACGAAGAAACTCTTGTCCCGCTTGGATAAATGGCACGCCTTGGGAAAGCAAAACTACTGAGGAAGTAAATTGACTCAGCTGAGCTACTTTTGCCGGAGTTGCGCCTTTAACGCTTGCCTCAATCTTGTCAGCTAGCGTCAAATTGTCATGAGATTCAACATAGTTGACTGACTGGGCTGGCGAAGTTGTAAGCCATTTGGTCAAGAAGGCTGGGCTGTAATTGGTATTTGCAACAATTCCCGCCATGACGTCAGCGGAAGAACTTGCATTGCCAGTGGCCCAGCCAATATCTGTGGCATTAAATACCGAGCCTTTTAAGCCATCGCGGATTTGATCATTGAAGTGGGCAACATTGTTTAGCTTTGAAATATTGAGTTGATTGGCCCGCACATCACCTGGCAATGTTCCCATGTTCCAGCCCTCGCCAATAACAATAATCGTTGGATCAATTGCTTTCAGGGCAGCAGTTACTTCGTTAATTGTCTGAATATCCATTAACCCCATGAGGTCAAAACGGAAACCGTCTAAGTTATATTCACTGGCCCAATACTTTACGGAATCCACGATGAATTTACGAACCATTGGGCGCTCTGAAGCGACATCATTTCCGCAGCCGCTACCATTTGTTAATTCGCCATTTTCATTTGTGCGGAAGAAATAACCAGGGACGATTAACTCTTCGCTAAAACTTCCTACGTTATAAACATGGTTATAGACAACATCCATATTTACCCGAAGTTTTTGATCGTGCATTGCCTGAATTGCTTGTTTTAGTTCAGTAATGCGCGCAGTCGGTTTGGTTGGATCTGAGCTATAAGAGCCTTCTGGAACGTTGTAGTTCATTGGGTCATATCCCCAGTTAAATGTTGGGGCGGCCTCATTAACTGAAGCGAAATCAAATATTGGAAGAAGCTCTACGTGAGTTACCCCAAGATCTTTGATTGCAGATATTCCAGTTTTTTGGCCGTTGCTACTGGTGTTTAGATCAGTGAAAGCCAAGAACTTACCTTTATGGGCTGCAGGAATTCCACTTGAACTATCCATAGATAGGTCTCGCACATGAAGTTCATAAATAACCGCATCCGTTGCTTTGCCACTAAAAGCGGGCTTAACTTTCTTCCAATTAGCAGGATTTGAAGCCGCTAAGTCAACAACTACGCCACGTGCACCATTGATTGTTGTTGCACGAACATATGGATCAACTGCTTCGTTTGTCACACCATCTAATGCCACTCGGTAGTTATAAATTAAACCTTGCTTGTCTCCCGCTGCTGTTAAGACCCAGGTTCCATTGATATCGGCAACCATTGGAGTTTCAACTCCTGCTGTCAATGGCGCATCAGCGGTGGCGTAAGTGACTAGCGAGACGGATTTGGCCGTAGGTGCCCAAACCCGAAACTTAGTTGCCGATTTTAAATATGTGTTTCCAAGGTCATTTCCTGTGTAGGTGTATTTAGAAATGAAATCCGCAGAGTCGTAAAGCTTGGCAGCTTTATTAGGGATAATTTCGGCAGCTGGGCCAGTTGGTTTTTCATAATAGATAGTTGGATCATTTTGACGAAGCCAGACTTCAGCGGTTCCATCTGCATTAAATTTTGTAATAAATCGATCGACGCTGATGTCTTTTGAATCCCAAGCACCTTTACGCATAATAATTCCGATATTTTCAAATTTATCCATGTTGTCAATTGAAACAACAGCAACCTTGCCAAAGTCATCATCAGCCGTAAAGAGCACACCATTCTTATCAACATCTGAATCGCTTCCAGTTGTGACATTTCTCCAAAGCCATGCGTTCCAGTTGGCATAATCTGCACTAGGGCGCTGGTAGTGAATAGTTAATTTAACGACTGCTGGATTTGCGGCAGTGGCAAGGACTGGTAACCCAACTGCGGTTACAACCGAAATTGAAACTAGCGCTATCGTCCGTTTCCAGAATTTCAATTGGTTTGGGCGTAGTGAAGATTTAGGCGATAGATTCATAGTTTGCATGAACACAAAATACGCAAGAAGAGCGCAATAGGGAATGCAATAGAGACTGAAAGTGCTGAATTTGATAACGAGACGTTAACTTTCGCGCCCAGGTGGCACTATTGCCAGACTATCCCACCTTTGGTGGCCTTTAGAGAGATTGCTTAAACTCACCAATGTAATAGGTCATCAGTGCTGCATCCTGTTCTGCATGATGGTGCTCACGAAATATCACAGCTCCGTCCGCACCACACATACCTAAGACAATACCCGCTCCCCCAGGATGATCTGGTAGCCAAGCAGTCAGGTTGTAAACCTTTGAATCCACATAGGTCCAGCAGTCGCTTTCTTTATTGTGAGACGCAATCTCTGATTTTGTAAATACTTTTGCGCTACTTGTTGGCGTTGGCGTTGGCGTTGGCGTTGGCGTTGGCGTTGGCGTTGGCGTTGGCG
>JBAXIC010000073.1:0-5407 GCA_037138575.1 Actinomycetes bacterium | reverse complement strand
CGCCAACCTTCAAGAATCTTTGATCCGCATGTTGTTGGAATTCCCTTTTGTACCATTACATCTTTAAGCGCGAGTGGAACACCTGCTAAGGGAGATAGTTTTTCACCGCTGGCGCGCTTTGCATCAACTGCGGCCGCTTGAGCAAGTGCGCCTTCAGTGTCAACGTACAAGAAAGCATGAACATCAGTATCAACAGCGCTAATCTGATCTAAATGTGCCTGTGTTAATGCAACTGAAGTAATTTCACCGCTAGCTAATTTGCTAGCCATCTCTGAAGCCGAGTTGCGAATCATTCTTCACCTAAAATCTGTGGAACACGGAAGCGTCGTTCTTCTTGCGCTGGTGCGCCAGAGAGTGCATCTGCTGGTGAGAGTGAAGGAATTACTACATCTGGGCGAAATACGTTTCGTAGTGGTAGTGGGTGCGATGTTGCCGCTACATCTGCGCTAGCTACTTCTTGCACACGGGCAACTGCATCGAGAATGACAGTAAATTCATTGGAGAGAGCAACGAGTTCTGCATCGCTCATCTCGATTCGAGCAAGGCCAGCAAGCTTTGCTACATCATCACGGGAAAGGCTGGTCATGGGCGTGAGTCTAATTAATTTGGAGCTTAACTGCGAATTTGGCCATTTCCAGTAACTATCCAGGTTGTGGTTGTCATGGCTTCAAGCCCCATAGGCCCGCGGGCATGCAGTTTTTGATTTGAGATTCCTATCTCTGCACCAAAGCCCATCTGTTCGCCATCGGTAAATCTTGTAGAGGTATTGACCATTACGGCGGCGCAATCACTCAAAGCAATAAATCGCTGCGCGTTGGCCTTATTTTCAGTCACTATCGCTTCAGTATGTTGAGTGCCGTATTTAGCAATGTGAGCACTAGCGGCATCTACAGAATCAACGATTGCAACATTCATTTCAAGAGTTCCGTATTCAGTACTCCAATTGGAATCTGTGGCCAAAGAAATCGGTATTGACCCAGCTAAAGCTAAAGTTTGTGAATCCCCATGAAGTACAACACCGGCATCATGCAACGCCTTTAGCGCTACTGGTGCAAAATCTTTAGCGATTGCCTTGTGAATCAGAAGCGTTTCGGCAGCATTACACACACTTGGACGCTGAACCTTTGAATTAATAATTATTGGAACGGCTTTTGTAAGATCTGCAAACTCATCAATATAGACATGACAGACACCTGCACCAGTTTCGATTGTTGGAACCGTGGATTCATCAACCACCATACGAATAAGTGATGCACTCCCCCGAGGAATTACTAAATCAACTTTGCCACGAGCATTGAGCAGAGCTTTAACTGTGTCACGATCATCTGATGGCACAAGTTGAATTACATCTGGTGAAATTGAAGTCGTAGCAAGTGCGTCTCGCATGACTGTAACTAAAATCTGATTACTAGATGCTGCACTCGATGATCCGCGGAGCAACGCAGCATTTCCTGACATCAATAAAATAACGGCGGCATCGACAGTTACATTAGGACGGGCTTCGTACACCATTCCGATGACGCCAAAAGGCACGGTAATTTGCTCTAAATCAATTCCGTTGGGCAAAGTTGAATGGCGAAGCGTGATTCCCAGGGGATCTGCAAGGGCGCCAACTTGGCGAGCTCCATTGGCGATGCCTTCAACGCGCGCTGGCGTTAAAAGTAGGCGATCGAGCAATGAGGCGTTTATCCCGGCTGCACGCCCACGGGCCATATCTTCTTCGTTAGCCGCAATGATTTCGGCGCTTCGGGCGATAATTGCATCGGCAATTGCCTTTAAAGCCGCGGCGCGTTCGGCGCCTGTGGCAACGTTCAAAGTGCGGGCGGCAACGCGGGCAGTATCTGCAAGGGTGTTAATTAACTCTGTTGCGCTCATGACGTAAAGCCTAGCGGGAGTTAGGCTTTTGCCGTGATCAAATTAATCCGCAAAATCCTCGTTGTCGCCCTTGTTATTTATGTAGCCCTTTTTGGTTTAACTAAAGTGATTCGATATCCCGAACCAATTGCCGCCATTAAGTTGGGATTAGCTCCAGCATCTAAGACACCAGATTTAATGCCTGCCCACACCATTAAGGCTGCAACAACACCGACCACATGGAAATCGGGAAGCGAAGAGATGCCGGCTAACGTGAGCTTCGATGGCCAAACAATTACTTTTGACCAATTTATTGCCGCAACTAATACCAATGCATTCCTTGTTATTCGAGATGGTGCGATTACTTTTGAAAAATATTACAACGGTATGGGAGCGGCAACTAGATTGCCTTCATATTCGGTAGCAAAAACTATGACTTCATTGATGATCGGCAAACTGATTGATGCTGGGAAAATTAAGGAGAGCGATACTTTTGTAAGCATCTTGCCGGCATTCAAGGCTGGTACTTCTTTTGATAAGGTCACAATTAAAGATTTACTTGATATGAAGGGTGGTGTTGGCGTCTCGGATAACTACCCAACTGGTCCTTCAGGTTGGGGCGTAGCCATCGCTCAGATGTACGCATCAACTGATGTGGATTGGTTCTTGATGCATAATCGAAAAATGAAGGAAGATCCCGGAACATTTGCCGAATATCGCTCTGTTGATACGCAAATGCTTGGAATGATTATTAAGAAAGTGACTGGCCAATCATTAGTTGATTTCTATAGTAAAAATATCTGGCAAGTTGCGGGAGCAGCAAATGATGCAACTTGGAACGTTGATCGAGTTGGTGGAACCGAGAAAGCCTTCTGCTGCTTTAATGCCACGGCCCGTGACTATGCACGCATTGGTTACGAACTAATTAATCCATCATCAAAAATCATAAGTGCTGCATGGTTGTCTCGCATTTCCACTCCTGCAGTAACCCTTGATTATGGCTGGGGTTACGGTGCGCAGGTGTGGCATCCGTATCCTGGAATCAATTTGATGTTGGGCCTTCACGGACAGTTTGTGTGGATGGATCCAGCACATAAGACGGTTATTGTGAAGTTGAGCGATGAGCCAACAAGTGCCGATGGCAAGAGTGCAAAAGTTGCACCTGTCTTAAAAGCGATTTCAGAGCAGAACTAAATCATCTCGGTGAACTAGTTCACGTTCGTATTCAGGACCCATCTCTGCCGCGAGTTCTTTAGTAGAACGACCCAGCATCTTTGGTAGATCCTCTGAATCAAATGCAACAAGACCTCGGGCAATGACCTGGCCATCTGGACCTACTAATTCAATGGCATCGCCTGCAATGAAATCACCTTCCACTGCAGTTACTCCGGCAGGTAGCAATGAAACTCCCCGTTCAAGAATTGCTTTAACAGCGCCTGTATCAAGAATTAATTTTCCATGTGGCTTTGTCGCATGTGCCAACCACAAAAGTCGTGATGTTGTTTTACTGGCTTGTGCATGAAAATAAGTTCCGAACTCTTGGCCAGCAAGTGATTTATCGGCATCCTGTAAAGAAGTCAGCAACATCGCGATTCCGGCTGAAGTTGCGATGCGCGCTGCTTCAACTTTAGTAACCATTCCCCCACTGCCAACGCCGGCACTGCCAGCACCACCAAGAGAATCGCCTTCAATATCTGAAATAGCCCAAACTTCATGAATACGTTTAGCGCCGATCTGTGTTGGAGGTGCGTCATACAGGGCATCAATATCAGAAACTAATACCAATAAATCTGCACCTATTAGTAATGCGACTAAAGCTGCTAATCGATCATTGTCTCCGAAGCGAATCTCTCGAGTTCCGACAGTGTCATTTTCATTAATGATCGGAACCACTCCAAGTTGAAGTAAGCGATACAAAGTTCGTTGCGCATTTTGATAATGCGAACGGCGTACAACATCTTCAGTTGTCAGCAAAACTTGAGAAGCAGTAATTGAATGACGATTGAAACTCTGGGTGTACTGAGCAACAAGTAAGCCTTGCCCAACCGATGCTGCAGCTTGCTGAGTTGCCAGATCCTTTGGTCGAGTTGTTAAACCCAATGGTGCTAAACCTGCAGCGATCGCACCTGATGAGACAACAACAACTTCAGCTCCGCGGGCCCGGCATGAAGCAACAACATCGACAAGTTTGTCTACGGCTTGGGCATCTAAGGCTGAACCAGCTTTACCGGTGAGAGAGGAAGAGCCAATCTTGATGACAATGCGCTTTGCAGAATTGATCTGCTCTCGGCTCACTTGTCATCTCCATCCTCTGAATCCTGGGCAATCGGTGGTGACAGTTTAGGCGTGTGTGGATCAACAACGTTGTATTCCCACTGCTTAGCGATTTCATCATCATTTAAAACATCATCAATACGCTCGGTTTGCTGCCATGTTGATTCAAGACGTGAGTCCTCACCGCGACGATGCAAATGGCCCGCTAACTGTTCAGCGCCAGCCTCAATCGTTGGCTCCCAATCAAATACAACTTGAGTCACACCATCACCGATACGCACTTCACTTCCGGCAACTGCGCCTTGTTTGAAGAGCTCTTTTTCAACGCCTAGTTGAGCTAAACGATCGGCTAAGTAACCGATTGCTTCAGCGTTTTTAAAGTTAGTTTGGCGAACCCAACGTTCAACTTTCTTTCCTCGAACATTAAATGAACCATCGGCATTTGCTCGCACTGCAAAGCCGGAGTCATCCACTGCTACTGGTCGCAAAATAATGCGTGTACGAACTTCTTTAGCGGCCTCAGCTCGATCTTTTTGAATCAATCGCGCCATTGCATACGTTAAATCCTGTAGACCTGCACGAGATGCAGCAGATACTTGGTAAACCTCGTAACCGCGTTCGCGTAGTTCATCTTCAACCATATCGGCCATTGCTTTACCATCAGGCAGATCGGTTTTATTGAGGGCAATGATTCGTACGCGATCTTCAAGGCCACCATAAATCGCAAGCTCGTTTTCAATGATTTCAAGATCTTGTACTGGATTTCGATCAGTCTCTAAAGTTCCGCAGTCAAGAACATGCACTAGGGCAACGCAGCGTTCTACGTGGCGCAAGAACTCAAGGCCCAAACCCTTTCCTTGGCTTGCTCCTGGAATCAAACCTGGAACATCGGCAACTGTAAAACGTGTTTCACCGGCTTGTACAACGCCAAGATTTGGAACTAACGTTGTAAATGGATAGTCAGCGATCTTTGGACGCGCGGCAGAGATTGCTGCAATAAGTGAAGACTTACCAGCACTTGGGTAACCCACTAACGCAATGTCAGCAACTGATTTAAGTTCAAGAAAAAGAGTTCGCTCTTCACCTGGTTCGCCAAGTAGTGCAAAACCTGGTGCGCGGCGCTTAGATGATGAGAGCGCCATATTTCCAAGGCCACCAAAACCACCTTGGGCTGCAATAAAGGTTGTGCCATTTCCAACTAGGTCGGCAATCTGCTCGCCTTTATCATCGAAAATAACTGTTCCATTTGGAACGCCGAGAATTAAATCATCTCCTTGGT
>JBAXIC010000072.1:0-5604 GCA_037138575.1 Actinomycetes bacterium | reverse complement strand
TTCAGATCGAGAGCTCGGTGCGAAACATGCTCAGCGATTACAGCGCCCTGACCAGCCCGCCGTCAGCCTCTCCTTGTCTCGCCTGCGTGAACTGTTTCACGACCCACTGCTCTTAAGGTCCGGACGTCGAATGACGCCCACCAATCGCGCCCTTCAGATCGAGAGCTCGGTGCGAAACATGCTCAGCGATTACAGCGCCCTGACCAGTCCGCCCACCGTCTTTGATGCTACAAAATCAACGCGAATCTTTGTCATTACCGCACCTGAGCATGTCGAGCTCAGGCTCATCCCAAACCTGCTGGCCAAGCTCAGAAGTCTGGCTCCACATGTCCAGCTTGAGGTGAAAGCCCCGAACCCAGAGCGCTCTTTCGAACTACTTGAAAGCGGCGAAGTAGATTTGCGACTTGCCTGGCTGATTCATCCCAACGTAGCGCTACGCTCTCTGTTATGTTTTCAAGACAAAATGGTTTGCATCGCAAAGACCAATCACCCCCGGATCAAAAACCATTTATCACTGAATGATTTTTTATCAATTCCTCATGCCCGCACGTTAGGCGCACGGGGCAATACCACCAACAGAGTGATTGACGAAACCCTGCACGGCCTGGGCAAGCAGATATCCATGTCTTTTCAAATGCAAAACTTCGGCACTGTCGCAAATGTCGTCGGTTCAACCGACATGATCGCAATGATCCCATATAGCCTCGCAGTCAAATTCGCCGAGCAATTGCCCTTACAAATCATTGATCCACCGATCCGTCTGCCGCGCATCAAATATGCGGCGTATTGGCATGAGCGCAGTCAAAACGATACGGGCCATCAATGGCTGCGCCAACTGATCGTCAAGGTTGCGAAAGAGTCGAGCGTTATTTGAAATAATTAAGCAATACTTAACCTAAGGCGATACCTAGAACCTACGAACATCTCGTATTACCTAATACCAGCAGCGCCTAATGTCTAGTAGCATCCGGCACAAGTAATTACGATTACTGGCAACAATCACCTTACCCATTCATTCAGAGGGAAACATGAACTTCAAACAAATAATTCGCTTGACCTCAATTGCTGCGGCAACGCTACTCCTCACGACAGGGACTGTCGGCGCGCAAACCATCGTCAAAATTGGTTACGCGATCGCTTCGACTTCACACACAGGTGTCGGAGCCACGACGTTTTGTGACGAAATCGAGAAAGGTACTCAAGGTCGGTATAAGTGTCAGCAATTTCCAAATGGATCGTTAGGTGGAGAGCGTGAAATGGTCGAGGCTGTGCAGCTTGGCACGCTTGATTTTGTTGATACCTCAACGGGTCCAGTTGGTAATTTTGTTCCCGAGATCAAAATCGTAGACATCCCATTTTTATTTCGAGATTACGACCACGCACGAAGATACCTTGATAGCGCGAACGGTGACGCTCTGCTCGCGAAATTTCCAGCAAAAGGCCTGGTCGCCTTGGTTTGGACCGAAAACGGTTTTCGGCACATGACTAACAACAAGCGCCCGATCATCAAACCTGAAGATGCATCTGGTTTAAAAATGCGCACCATGGAAAACAAAGTGCACATGGATGGCTACCGCACCTTCGGTATTCGCCCAACGCCTATGGCGTTTCCTGAAGTGTTCGGCGCGCTGCAGCAAGGCGTGGTTGATGGTCAAGAGAATCCGATTCCCGTCATTCTGGCAGCTAAGTTATCTCAGGTTCAAAAATATCTGTCACTTACCGCCCACGTGTACTCACCTTCGTTGATTTTGACCTCGCCGCGTTTCATGAACAAACTTAGCGATGCCGACAAAAAAGTTTTTTATGCGGCTGCAAAAGTGGCAAACATCGCGCAACGTAAGAAGGTGAACGATGACGAGGCAGCTGGCATCGCTCAACTCGAAGCAGATGGCATGACAGTCACAAAACAGGTAGACATGGCAGCATTCGTGAAAGCACTTGAACCCGCCTATGCGGCTTACGCCAAAGAGTTTGGTGCAGAAAATATCCGCAAGATCCAAGACTTTAAATAAAATTGTGGTTAACAAAATGGTGGCGATTAACAATCTGCCACCATTTTTTCTTTTGCTGCATCCAATATGAAAACCTTCGAAACCTATTTTGTTGCGATGAACAAGTGGCTATTAATCATCATTTTGGCCGCAATGTCAGTCATTATCTTTGCCAATGTTGTGCTTCGCTACACTACAAGTATTTCGATTGAATGGGCTGAAGAAGTTGCGCGCCATTTAATGATCTGGTTGACCTTCATCGGTTGCGGTCCCGTGTTGCGCTATGGTGGTCACATCGCTGTAGAAAATCTGCAAGATGCCTTGCCACGTACGGCAGCGATCGCGGTACGTCTTTTTATTGTCTTACTCATCTCTGCTCTGTTTGTGTTCTTCACTTGGTACGGTCTTGAATACATGGATCGCACTCAATACCAACAGACACCCGCCACACAGATTTCGATAGCCATTATTTATGCCGGGCTGCCGCTTGGCGCTGCGATGACACTGATCCACTTGTTCTTCATCATGAAGGGCTATGTCTTTGAGCGAAAATTTGCGTCTGATGCCCACTTTGATGTCACTGCGAGTGCCTCATTATGAATGCGAGCGTCATCCTTTTACTTTCTGTCTGCGTTTATTTGGCGATTGGCGTACCGGTCGCGTTTGCACTCGGCTTATCCACCATCACCGCACTAGTCATATCAGGCTTGAGCTTTCCGTTACTGGTGTTGCTTAAAGAAACCTTCACAGGGATCGATAGCTTTCCACTAATGGCCGTGCCATTTTTCATTCTTGCGGCAGAGTTAATGAGCGGAGGTTCGTTAACCGAAGTTTTTTTGAAATTTGCTGGCCAATTTGTGGGCCACAAGCGCGGTGGCTTAGGCTATACCAACGTGTTGTCTTTGACTTTTTTCTCTGGCATTTCGGGTTCAGCCCTAGCCGATGCGGCGGGCCCCGGCTCAATGTTAATTCGCATGATGGACAAGGCTGGTTATTCGCGCTCTTACGCTGCCGCCCTGACGGCCTCTACCGCAATCGTAGGGCCAATTATTCCGCCCTCAATCATCATGATTATCTACGCCTTAGCCGATGACCGTGTATCGGTCGGTGCCTTATTTATGGCAGGTCTGATTCCAGGCGTTTTGATCGCAGCCGCAATGTGTGTCGTCAATTGGCACATCTCTAAACAACGCGATTACAAGGCTGTTAATCAACGTCCGACTCGAAAAGAAATGTGGTTGACTACCTGGAAGGCAATACCTGCACTTCTGTTGCCAGTGATCATTTTGGGGGGGATGCGAGCAGGCTGGTTTACACCAACCGAGGCCTCAGTCGTTGCGGTGTTCTACGCTTTACTGTGTGGCAAATATGTGTACGCCACCCTAGAGTGGCAGGCTGTCCCAAGTATTTTGTACCGTTCTGCACTGTTAACAGCCTCAGTGTTGTTAATCATTGGCATGTCGGCATCCTTTGCCTGGATCTTAACGATTGAGGGCGTGCCGCAAACGATGGCGAACTGGATTGCCGGCATGCACCTCAATGTCTGGACCTTTTTGATTGTAGTCAACATCTTTTTATTGCTCTTTGGTATTTTGCATCGGATTATCCGCGCCCGCTGAAATTAGCTGAATAACACCACAACTCTAAGATAGACTTAGATTTTTCAACCACTTTGGAGGATTTCCAAATGTACAACCCACTGTTCGACAATCTGATTTTAAATACCGATTCTTATAAATCGTCGCATTATTTGCAATATCCAAAAGGAATGCAGTTTGTGTCGTCTTATATCGAATCACGCGGCGGCGATTATCAAGACATCGTGTTTTTTGGTTTGCAGATGTTTATTAAAAGTTATTTGCTCACTCCAATAACAGCAGCAATGATTGATGAAGCGGAGCAGATTTTAGTCGCGCATGGCGTACCGTTTAATCGTGCGGGCTGGGAGTATATTTTAACAGTCCACAATGGCTTTTTGCCGATTCGTATTGAAGCCATGCCAGAAGGCATGGTGACAGAACCCAGCCAGATTATGGCGCAAGTGGTTAATACGGATACCCGCTGTTTTTGGCTGACCAGTTATTTAGAAACTATGATTTTACGCGCTTGCTGGTATGGCACAACGGTGGCAACGCGCTCTTATAATTGCAAAAAAGTCATTGCCCAGTATTTGCACGAAACCGCCGATAATCTCAGCGGCTTGGATTTTAAATTGCATGATTTTGGGGCGCGTGGCGTGTCGTCACAAGAATCAGCGGCGATTTCAGGCTTGGCGCATTTGGTTAATTTTAAAGGGACGGATACGCTGGCGGCAGTGTTGGCGGCGAAGCGTTATTACAATGAAGCCAATATGCCCGCGTTTTCGATTCCAGCGGCTGAACATTCCACGATTACTTCATGGGGACGCGATTTAGAGAAAGAAGCCTATCGTAATATGCTGACCCAATTTTTAGCCAAAGATAAGCTGGTTGCAGTGGTGAGTGATTCTTACAATTTGTGGAACGCGCTGGAAATGTGGGGAACGGAATTTAAAAGTACCATTGAAAATTCCCAAGGTACGTTAGTGATTCGCCCTGATAGCGGTAATCCTGTGGAGATTGTGTTAAAAACTATGCAGAAACTGGAAAGCTTATTTGGTTGTTCGCTGAATTCTAAGGGTTATAAAGTTTTGCCGTCATACATTCGAGTAATTCAAGGCGATGGTGTGACCATTACCAGTATTGGCGAAATTTTACGCACATTAAAAGAAGCAGGTTATAGCGCGGATAATTTGGCGTTTGGTATGGGTGCGGGCTTGCTGCAAAAACTAGATCGTGTTACGCTAAAATTTGCCATGAAAGCCTCGGCAGTGCAAGTGAATGGACAGTGGCAGGATGTCTACAAAGACCCGATTACTGACCACGGAAAACAATCGAAACGTGGTCGCTTGGCGTTAATTCGTAATGGCGCGGGACGTTTGGAAACCATAGCGATTGGCGATATAGGCACTCATGCTAATTTACTGCGCCCTGTGTTTCATAATGGCAAATTGCTGGTTGATGATACCTTGACCCAAATAAGAGAGCGTGCGGTTATTGGATATTATCAGGAGTGCAAGTGGCAAACAAAGCTTGCACTCCAAAACGTGTCATCACACTGTCAAATTAGTTTGGTATAATTTAGTGTTAATTAATAACGGGCATAAACAATTGCTTACAAATACATCAATCAGCATAGCATCATGAGAACGCCTAAACATCAAAAACACAAATTATCACTGCGCAACCTAACCGCTGAAGATTACGACAATATTGCCGTATTAATGGAACACGTTTACGATAATTTGGGTGGCGCGTGGAAAAAAGAGCAATATCTGTCGCAAATATCACGTTTTCAAGAAGGACAGATTGTTATCGAAGATAATGGGGTAATGGTTGCAGCTGCGTTGAGCATGATCGTTGATTATAATCGCTTTGGTGATAACCACACTTACTCACAAATTACGGGCGATGGTTATTTAACCAACCACGATCCAGCAGGTGATACTTTGTATGGCGTGGATATTTTTGTCCATCCCAAATATCGGGGCTTACGATTAGGGCGTAGGCTTTATGATGCGCGTAAAGAATTATGC
>JBAXIC010000071.1:0-5619 GCA_037138575.1 Actinomycetes bacterium | reverse complement strand
GCAAAGATGATGGATGCCATTGTCGAACCCGGCGATATTGCCCGTTCTTATGACTTTGGCCCAACATCAAAGCGCAAAGACTCAGTTCTAACTTCACCCGTCTCTCTCTTTAGACGAGAAGATGCCTTATCGCGTGAAGATGCGCGTAAAGCTTTAGGTCTAGATCTCAACCGCCCAGTGGCACTTGTTCAATTGGGAACAGGGGACAGCGATGTGAACCACAAGATGACCGCAGCTCTTGAAGGTTTATTGGGGTGGAAAGACCTACAAGTAATTTTAACAAAAGCACCGATTGATAAAGATGGAAACTCATTAGCACCAGAGGGATTAGATATTAAAGTCGCTCGTTATTTTCCACTGGCCAAGGTTTTGCACGCATTTGATGCGGGAATCTGTGCGACTGGATATAACGGTGTTCACGAATTATTGCCGGCACAAGTTCCAACAGTTTTTGTTTCAAATATTCGAGGCACTGATGATCAAGAAGCGCGTGCACGATGGTGCAATGATTTTGGCTATGCACTGCGTGCAGATCAAGCCGACTTATCCGACATTACAAAAACCGTAAAACAGTTACAAGATCCAGAAGTTCGTGCCCGTTTGTCAGCCAAATGTGCAGAACTTCCCGTTACATCTGGTGGACAAGAGATTGCCGATATTTTGTTCGGGCTCGCAACTGCACAAGCGCCAGCCCGAGCTAAAACACTTACTTTCTACCGCTTAATGGCGCAAGACCATATCAATCGAGGCCTTCGCCATGTGGCAAATCTGGGGTTACGCCGTGTTGCATTGGTTTATAGATTCCTTAATCCACACATTGTTGTTCAAGTAACCAAACAAGAACCACCTGTATTCGGTGATTCAACAACTCCTTCTGAATTACATGCATTGATAAAAGCTTCAACCAGGTTCGAACATCTCATTACAGGCGCATCACCGGAATATCGGACCAAGCGGGAAGAAATAGCTAAAACCGCTTACGGGGATTTAATCGAAATTATAAAGAAGTAATTACTCTTCCATTAATTTTTCGAGCTTATTCTTTAAAATAATAATCACCGTAACTATCGCGACGAGCGCGAAGATTGCCCAGTATTTTAAGTATTTTTCGAGCGAGGCTAACGAGCTAGCAAATTCATACCCTAAAACGATCACAATTGTGCTAAAAACAATGCCACCCGCAGCGTTCCACTTTAAAAATGTTCGATATGGAACTTGGTGCATTCCGGCAAGGGCCGGAACTAGTGCACGCAGCAAAGCCTGTGCACGGCCAAAAAAGATTGCTCCCCCATGGTATTTAGCAAAGATATGTTCTGCTAACTTCCAACGTTTTTCACCCACAAACTTACCGAACTGCGTAGTTTTAATGCGCGGTCCAAAGTGTTTTCCAACTTCATAGCCCACTGAGTCACCGGCAATTGCGCCGGCAATTGCGCAAATAATAAACAACCACAAGGGCCAAACTTTTGAGTGGGCCAGGACGCCACCAATTAATAAAGATGTTTCCCCAGGTAAAACGAAGCCAACAAAAGCTGCAGCTTCAGCAAATGCCAGAAGAATAAGCAAAATAAATAGCGGTGTTTGCAAATTATGTGCAACTAACCAGTTAGCAGTTTGATGAATCCATCCCGACATGCGAGAACTCTAGCCTGCACTTAGACTGCAACAATGATGAAAGCACAGACAGCGGTAGAAATTCACGAAGTATTAGCCAATCGACGCAGTCCTCGCTCATTGGATCCAACTGCTGTTCTTTTAGATCACGACTTGCTTGCAATATTGGAGGCTGCCCGATGGTCAGCATCATCAAATAACGGCCAACCGTGGAGATTTTTTGTAGGCAACCGTGGAGATGAAGTTTTCGGACAAATACTCGATTCACTTGCTTCATTTAATCAAGGGTGGGCACATCGCGCTTCCGCATTGGTCTTGGTGGCGGGAATCCATACTCGAGAAGATGGCACACCAAATAAAGGTTTTCTTTATGACTGTGGTTTAGCAGTTGCACAAATGGTGATTGAAACTCATCACCGCGGATTTGTTGCCCATCAAATGACGGGTTTTGATGCGGCAAAAGCTGCAGAAAACCTCAGTGTTGATTCGACTCTGACACCAGTTGCAGTGATTGCAATCGGTAAGCAAGCACCAGCAGATTTACTTCAAGGTGCAATGTTGGAGCGTGAGACTGCACCGCGCCAGCGCAAGAGTTTAGAAGAGATTGTTATAAAGGGTTTACCCGTTTAAAAACGTGAACGAATCTCCCATAAATCTTTAAAGACTGGATTGAATAAGGTGCTGGTTAAATAGTCAGCGCCACTTGAACCACCAGTTCCAATTTTGTGGCCAATAGTGCGTTCAACCATTTTTACGTGGCGATATCGCCACTCTTGAATACCTTCGTCAATATCGACTAAGCGCTCGCAAACCATCGAACTTTCAGGATCTTTAAGATGTACTTCAAGCAGCGAATCTTGCACACGTAAGTTTGCTTCATAAGGCATCGCGCGATCTCGGCCAAGTACATCAGTCGGAATCGAATGACCGCGCTTAACTAAATAGGCAAGAGCTGAATCCCAAATTGAATTTTGTGCAGTAATCAATGCAATCTCGGCTTGGATTGCCGGCGGTAAATGTCCCGCCATTTTGTTATCGCGTCGACCGAGCAAAGCTTCAACTTTTCTGAACTGTGCAGATTGAAATCCGCTTGATGAAGAGAGATAAGAACGAAATGCATTGAACTGTAACGGTGTCATCGTTTCTAAGATATCAATCTGGGTTACGCAGACTTTGAGAATCGTGCGGATTCGTCCAAGAATCGCCAATGAGTAATGAGTATCTCCAGATTCCATTGCACTTTGGGCTTCGGCAAATTCATGAATTAACTGTTTAAACCAGAGTTCATATGTTTGATGAATAATGATAAAAAGCATCTCATCATGCTCTGGGCCTTGCGAAAGTGGGCGCTGCAAATTAAGAAGCTCATCCACTGCCAGGTATGAGGTATAGGTCAACGCTGAATCAAAGTTGTCGCTCATGTGACTCGTGAACCGCCTTCCTTAATAGTTTTATATGCACCAGAAGCGACCAAGTCACGCATACGCGCAAAGCCATCCCAGACTTCAACGTATGAAGTTGGTAGGGGTGAAATCGCTAGTCGAATTGAGTTGGGAGTTCGGTAATCTGGAATAACATTTGAAATCTGGCGCAATGCAACACAAATCTGCGCAGCATCTGGATGTACAAGCGAGATGTGCCCACCTCGCTCCTTTGCATCACGTGGTGTGTTGAGTTCAATTCCAAGTGGTGCCAACCACGCATCGTAAAGATCAATCATCATCTGTGTACCGACCGCCGCTTTATGAGCAATAGCATCGATACCAGCATCTCTAATCATGGAAAAAGCAGTTTGAACACAACGAATTCCCATCAGTGAAGGACTAGCAATTTGGAAACCTCGGATATTTTGTGCACGTTCAAAAACCGGACCCATTTCAAATTGAGCTTCTTGTGCAAACCAACCTTGAATTGGTACCTGTAATTGACTTTGAATGCGCTTACTAACATATAACCAGGCAGGAGAGCCCGGGCCAGAATTCCCATATTTATATGTGCAACCAACGCAAAGATCAACACCATTGGCATCAAGATTTAATTCGATTGCACCAACTGCGTGGCTAGCATCCCAAACTACTAACCCACCGATTGCGCGAACTTGATCGGTGATTGATTTTAAATCACTGCGCGCACCTGAGCGATACTGAATTACTTCTAAAGTTACCAGCGCAACATCATCATTAAGATATGGCGCAAGAACCTGCGTTGTAATTCGTTCATGTGTTGCAACCGTTGGATCTTCATTTTCAATAATGACTAGATTTAACCCAAACTGCTTTGCAATTCCATCAAGAATGTACCGATCAGTTGGAAAGTTTGCGGCATCGGTAATAATTGTTTTGCGGCCTGGGCGGGCATGAATAGCTGCTAAGCAAAGCTGATAGAAATTAACTGAGGTTGTATCGCATACAAGAACTTGACCGGGACCAGCGCCAAGGGCCGCTGCGCCTAATAAATCGCCGGTTGGTTGTGCCTCATCGACCCAATGACTCCAACCAGTGACAACTTCAGGCCCCCACTCTTTGACCATAAAATCATAGATGGCAGTAATCGTGGCTTTTGGAATCCGACCGAGAGAGTTTCCATCTAAATAACAGATTTCTGGGTCTGAAACCACGAACTGTGATTTGAAATGAGCCAAAGGATCGTTCTTATCTAGCTCGAGCGCGTATTCGCGGTCAGTTACGTTCATGGAGGAAAGGTACGCTCTCCCATCATGGCGCGCAATGTTGTAAATATCGAAGAGGTCTCAAAAGCCTTTGATATTAAAGAGCTTTTAGTTGCCGTCTCCCTTGGTATTTCTGAGGGCGAACGCATCGGCATAGTGGGCCGAAACGGCTCGGGTAAATCAACGCTAATGAAAGTTATCGCCGGCATCGAATCACCTGATGCAGGGCGTGTTACAAAATCAAATTCAGCTCGCATAGGTTTGTTATCCCAAGTTGATTCAGCAAATCCTGAAAGCACAGTTGGTGAAGTTGTTTTAGGTGATACTGCAAAACATGAGTGGGCTAGTGAGCCAAATATCCGCGAAGTCTTTACTGGCCTTTTTGGTTCTTTTGATGACCACATATTTGATCGCAAATTTGGCCAACTATCCGGTGGCGAACGCCGTCGTGTAGGTCTAGCAAAATTACTTATTAACGAACTCGATTTAATTTTGCTTGACGAGCCAACTAACCATTTAGATGTTGAAGGCGTGGCTTGGTTGGCTGAGTATTTGAATAACCGTAAGGGTTTAGCGGTAACAGTCGTAACACACGATCGTTGGTTCCTTGATGCAGTTACGGATCGCACCTGGGAAGTAGTTGATGGAAAAGTAGAAGAGTATGACGGTGGATATAGCGCTTTTGTGTTAGCTAAAGCTGAACGCGCTCGCCAATCATCTGTTATGGATCAGCGCCGAAATATGTTGATTAAAAAAGAACTTGCTTGGCTTCGTCGTGGTGCACCAGCGCGAACAACTAAGCCAAAGTTTCGCGTTGATGCAGCGAATGTGTTGATTGCAAATGAACCAGCACCACGCGATCAAGGTGAACTATTAAAATTTGCACTTAACCGTTTGGGAAAAACAGTTTATGAAACTCACCACCTTCAAGTAAAACTTGGGGACAATGAATTAATCGATGATCTATATTGGAATATCGGCCCAGGTGATCGCATTGGAATCGTTGGTATTAACGGTGCAGGCAAAACCACTTTAATGCGCACCTTGGTTGGTGAGATTGAACCAACTGCAGGTAAATTAGTTACGGGAGTAACGGTTAAGGCAGCGTTTCTTACGCAACATCTGGATGAGCTTGATCCAACATGGCGAGTGTTGGAGGCCGTTGAAAAGGTAGCCAATCGTGTTGAAATCGGTGGCGGACGTGAACTATCGGCCTCCCAGCTTTGCGAACGGTTGGGCTTTGATCGAGAATCGCAATGGACCCCGGTTGGTGATTTGTCTGGTGGCGAAAAACGTCGGCTACAGCTCACGCGCTTATTGATGGATAGTCCAAATGT
>JBAXIC010000070.1:0-5664 GCA_037138575.1 Actinomycetes bacterium | reverse complement strand
TTACCAAGTCTGGGTTATAGATCGACATGAGAATTCTGCCTGGTCTATTTAAGATGAGCACCGTGCCAAAACGTCTATCGATATTTTCTGCCCTAGTCATTGGCTTTGTGGGGCTTGGCCTTACTCCGGCCTTAGCTATAGATGAACGCGTCATCGATATCGTTTCAGTCAACTGGCCAGGATCTGCAGCACTTCCTGCGACGGTGGCGCAGATTTCAACGGCCGTTGATAACGATGTTAATGCTCGGTGGAAGTCTTTTACAACGTTAGTTGGTGCACCAACTGATCGAACGATTTCATTTAAAACTGGTTTGGTATTAACCGCGCCGATAACTTTGCCTAAGGCCATGACTTGTTCTGGTGCTGGGGCAACGGATTTCATTAACTCTGTGTATTCAGAGGCATACAGGCGTTTGGGCAATATTGATTCAAGCAAAAGATATTTAATTATTGCGGCCCCTAAAGCTGGATGCGTCTGGTCTGGCCGTGCGCCTTTAGGTGCCCCAGAATCACAAACTGGTGTCGTTGTCTTGCATGATTCAGGTTCGGCTTTTGTAATTGCTCACGAACTTGGTCATACATTTGGTTTAGGGCATTCAAACTTTTTGCGTTGTGATTCTGGAAAAATAGATGGTGCTTGGGGAGATGATTGCAAAGCTGTTGAATATGGTGGAGTCATCGATGTCATGGGTAATGTTGATACAAATTCAACGTTAAATACTTATCACCAATGGCGCATGGGATATCTCGATGATTCGCAAGTAAAACAAGTCTGGCAAACTCAAACTCTAACGTTATCTCCCAGTGACTTTGCGACGGGTTTAAAAGCAATCTATCTACGAGATGGTAATTCGGCCTACTGGATTGAATACCGCAGAGCTAATCCCAATCTTTCTTACAAAGCTGGGCTTGTTGTATTTCGTTTAGATCCACCACCAGTTGCATCAGTGGTTTCTCCCAACCCTGAAGATGCAAAAGCTACAGAGTTCGGAGATGGCTTGGGCACTGATGTATGGATGCTCAACATGGATAACTACAAATATGTTTTATCGCGTGGAACAGGCTCGATGACAACTACAAATGGTGCGCTGTATTCAGGCAATGTAACTTTGACTGCAGCGACATCAGCAACAGATGCAATCGTCACAATTACGCGCAAAGCCGATGCTGTTCCGCCTCCAGTGCCGGTTCTATTAGATGTAAATGAATGGCGTTATCCCAGCATAGAAATCATCAAGCCGGGCTATCAAGATGCCGAAACTGCAATTGCCAGCTTCCAGGTTCAAGTTGATGGCCTCATTAGCGATCTTCCAGTAAACGTGTCTGATTCCTGGGTTCCAACTGTATTGAATCCATTTGCAGCGCCAAAGATGGTCCATGTGCGAGATCTCCCAGAAGGCTCATACATGCTTTCTTTGCGCTCAATAGATTTAGCCGGCAATAAAAGCGGTTGGTCAAAAGATGTAAAGGTCACGATTGATCGTGGAAGACCGGTTGTTTCCAATGATTTTAACGTTACAGCTGTTAACGCTGACCAACTGAGTGGGAGTTGGACTGGGGCCAAAGACGTGGGCAGCGGTTTGTGTCAAAGCAATCTCATTAGTGATGAAGGTTTAATACTGCAAAGCAGCACAGCAAAATCTGCACCGGTCTTTAAATTAACGAGCGGGGTGGCGATTTCTGCCAAAGCGCAAATCTTTGACTGCATTGGCAATGGCGTAACTGGAGATTTATCAATTTCTAACTCTTTAATCACAGCTGAAAAATCTTCACGCACTGGAAAGTGGTCTGCCGCCGGCGGAACATACGGTGCAGGAGCTTTGAAGTGCACTGGAAAATGCAGTGCAAGCTTTAGCACCAAGGGTCACCTTGATGTCCTAGTTGGAACCGGTGCTTCGGTTGTGACAGTTGGCGCCAAAAATTTAGCAACAATCTCTGATTCAAAAATTACCAAACAACGTTTAGGTGCCAGTATTGAATTAGGAGATGTGAGGAAAGTAATCCGAATTACCGGTAGCAACTTTGTATTAATTGCATTGGCATCAGTTACTGCTAGTTTTACAAATCAACAAGATCTTGATCGTATACCGGCAGTAACCGATCCTTCATTAACTGATGCCAAGCAAGCCTCGCTTTCGAAATTTGGATTTAATGCCGCTGATTTCAGCCAAGAATGGACTCTGCTTCCAATGGGTGGAGGAACAACAACCGATGATCCAACGTTGGACCTTTGTAACGCAACCTACCCATCTGAAAAGAGCCGGGTAGAGCGGCGGCAAGTTTCTGCAACTAAAACAGGTAATCCATATTCATTTCTATCAACTGAGGTAGTTAAATATTCATCGGCTGCAGCAGCTCAAAGCGCTCAAAAAGAGTTAGTGAAAGCTTTGGCACAGTGCGTAATCGATAAGGGCTACAAGGACTCAACTGGAACTTTGGTTCCGTATGCATTTGCTGAAATCAAAAGTATTCCCGCAGATGTTGCACCTGAAGGTTCACGAGTTCTAGTACGAGCCACAATTGATTCGGGTGCTCGCGCCCGCCAGTTACTTGGTTTTTATCAGTTCAATGGTGCGATGTTTACCGGCCTATATGTCATGTCAACCAGTGCAACCGCTTTCACGGATGCAGAGACCGCGAAATGGCTTCAGGTCGCGGCCACCATGGCCACCCGCTTAAAGAATTAGAATTGGGGTAGATAAGCCGCCTTAGCTCAGTTGGTAGAGCGTCGCTCTCGTAAAGCGAAGGTCTCGGGTTCGATTCCCGAAGGCGGCTCACAGACATAACTAGGCAGCTTACATATACTCGCCGAGTGAGCATCACCTCGACGGAATACATACTTCTAGGTATTGCAGCCTTTGCTTTCAGTGGTTTTCTAACTTGGCCAGTACGTACTTTGGCAATCAAATTAGGTGCAATGGATAGACCAAACCTAGAGCGTAAAACTCAGAAAGAGCCAATACCTTACTTAGGCGGCGTTGCGATTGCACTCTCCGTCACCATTCTTTCTTATGCCTCAGTTTTATACTCCGATAATACGAAGACAACATTTCCATTAATTACTTATGCACTTTTACCAGCGCTGTTATTAGGTGCAATGGGTTTGATCGATGATCTTCGAGGTCTACAACCTCTACCGAGATTGATTTTCCAAACGGCAGTTGCAATTGGTGTGACTGTCTTTATGATCAGCCAAAATGTCATTGGTGTTCAATTGGGAAACTCTTTTATTGATGAGATTCTAAATGTGGTATGGATTGTTGGAATCTGTAACTCCATTAATTTCTTCGACAACCTCGACGGAGGCGCTGCAGGAACAATTGCAGTATCAACTGTCGGAATCGGATTAATAGCCTTTGGCCAACGCCAAGAGCTAATCGGAGCATTAGCGATTGTCACTTTTGGCTCTACCGCTGGTTTTCTTCTTTGGAATAAATCTCCTGCCAAAATTTACATGGGGGATGCCGGTGCACTTTTCTTAGGAATTATTGTTGGAGTCTTAACGATTCGTCTTAATCCAGGTATCGCACCTCAATGGAATTCGATTGCCTTATTACCAATGTTGTTGGCAGTGCCGATTTTGGATACCTGTATAGCGGTGATTTCTCGGCTTTATCGCGGGATATCCCCATTAACTGGTGGCAAAGATCATTTGTCACACCGTTTGATGCGAAAAGGTTTAAGCAAACATTCAACTGCGCTCTGTTTATGGGGGATGCAAGCCAGCTTTGTTGCCTTAGCTTTGATCGTATATAAATGGACGGCAACCGTGGGAACACCAGTAATAGTGTTAGCTGCCGCTTACTGGGCAGGCGCTTTTATCTGGTTTTGGCGGATTCCCTCAACGGATTAAAGTAATTTTCATTTCTTCTTGGCAATGAACGTGAGGGCAAAACTCTTTTTGAAGGATTTGGTATCGGCAGATGCTCCTCCGGAAAGATTTACAGTGCATGTTCCGGTTGATTTACCAGTAACCCACAACTCATTTCCATGCCATTTGATTAAGCAAGTTGCTGTGCCTGTGGCATGTGAAGAAGCACCCGCATCTAGGCTCATCAACTTTATTTTTACAATATCTCCAACAAATAGAAGCTTATCTGTGTGGGGATAAACAATTGTAACTTTGTTTTCTACTTTTTCAAATGTATCGGCATAAGTAAATTTCCAACTCAAGTCAGCCAAATTCTTTTGTTTAATAACTACGCCATACTTTCCAATTTTCAGTGGTTCTCTTGGTATTACTAAAATCATGTGTTCGTCCGACATTATTGATCGTGCAGCAGCCCCATAAATGGGATCAGTAGATTTGAGATTATGTTCGGTGATAACACAGAGATCTCTACTGTTACTTAGAATCTCCCCCGTTGGCATCGTTAAGAATGCCGAAGTTCGAAGCGATGGGGCATCCAAGATTGACGCAAAAATAGGAAGACCTGTGTACTTTCTAAAATTCGGGCCGCAGGATTCACGTGGATCTGGACTTTCGGTGTGAAAATCATTTATAGAAATTGTGGAATTTGCTCCAGGGAAGAAAATACTTTTCGTCCTAAGAGCGTTAGATGTTCCAGCGACAGTAGCTAGCGTTGTTACTTGGTGACCTGGAAAGTATCCACCCACTTCAACTGGTGCAGTTCCAAAACCTACTTTTGTAAATGTTTCATGTAACAAGCCAATTGCATGAAATGGTGCTGACATTAATTGATCGATTGGTCTCTGAGAAAATACGCTTGTCCAAGCTATGTCACCTGCTCCCAACGCTGAAGCGGTCACGTTGTAGTACGGACTTGCAGGATTTTCGGTATGTAAATTTGCAAACTCTTTCACAAGATATTTCATATTGGTTTTTGCAAGGTAATTAGCGTGATTTTGAGCCGCATTACTCATTTCTAAATCTTCACTAACGGGCGTTAACCCGGAAGATAGCCTGTAGTAATTAAGTATCTCTAGCCAAGTAGCGTTTTTTGTGGGTGCAGCAACTGAATTGGCTGACGCTGAAAAAGGAGCGCAGGCGAGAGTGATGGCTAGAACACTTCCAACCACGAACTTCTTCATTGCTGCCTCCTAACGGGATTCTTTTTAGGAAATATCGTTTAGTTTTTCAACTTCTTCTGCACTCAGTTCAACGATTTGAATAATTTCATTGAGCTGCTCAACTGTTCGAGCAGATGCAATAGGAACACTCACTGTTGGTTGTGCGCGAAGCCATGCCAATGCGATTGCCGCTAAAGAAGCATTGTGATTCTTGGCAATTTCATCCATTGCAGCAAGGACGGCGTAATTTTTATCATTGGCGTATTCACGAGCACCGGCAGCTCGTTTTGAATCTACTTCCGTTATTCCAGGGCGATATTTACCAGTTAAGAATCCTCGAGCTATTCCATAGAAAGGAATGTTAGTGATTCCAAGTTCAGCCACAGTTTGCGCCATTTCACCTTCATAATTTCTTCTATCCACTAAGTTATATAGCTCTTGCACTGCAACATAAGACGGCAAATAGTTCTCTTCGCTAAACTTAATAGATTCGCGCAAGCGTACTGGTGTGAAATTAGAAGCAGCTATGTAGCGAACTTTACCTTGCGCAATTAATTGGGAATATGCACCCATTGTCTCTTCAAGTGACACGGTGAGGTCGTCTTCGTGGCTGTAGTAGAGATCTATGTAATC
>JBAXIC010000069.1:0-5712 GCA_037138575.1 Actinomycetes bacterium | reverse complement strand
TTTGGTCACTCACAAAATGATCAAGCGATAAATATTATTCATAATGCTGCGCACCCATCTGTGCGAGAAGAATTAATTTCTAAAGCAGCAGAATACGGTCTACTTTAACCCGCCAACTCCATCGGCCATTCATCGTTCGGTGAATTACTTAAGGGTAAGTTTTTCTTATCCTTGGTTGAGATTGTTATAAATGTAAGTGTCGGCTTCCCATGAATATTTTTCGGCTTGCTTAATACCACCGTAACATCTGCATAATGCTGCTTTCCAGCGGCACAGTTAGGTAAACAGTCATTGATTTGATACTTACCCTCACCGGTTGCACCTTCGGCGCTCCACGAACTCCATTCGATTGCACCAACTCCAACTCCTGCATCAGCGCAAAACTTGATAATTGTTGTGGGTTTGTAATCCTGCATTCCACAGTTTGTGACATAGGCATGGGTAGAAATGGCGCGATTAATAAATGTGTAACCACCGTAGCTCATGCCAACGACCGTGGCCAATAAAACAATCCAGCCTTTGGAGTATCTATATTCGCGCAAATTCTTCATTGTGGGAGTTAGTAAACCACTTGAATGTAGGCTTTGCCTGTGAATAGCCGGATATTTTTAGTGGGAGCGATGGGATCCGGAAAAACCACTATAGGAGGGCTAGTGGCCCAGGCTTTGGATATGGAGTATCTCGATAATGATTATGGTCTATCCAAAATGCTTTCTAAATCGGTAAATGAGTTAGCAACTTTGGATGTTCCGACTTTGCACATGTATGAAAATCAATATTTGCAGGAATTACTGAACCGACCTGGTCTTTTTGTTGCAGGGGTAGCAGCATCGGCTGCAGATAATTCACAGCTCTTGGAATCTTTACACCGAGAATTCACAATATATTTACACACAACTCTAGAAACTCAGCTGCGCCATAGTGGGAACAAAGGAGTTGGGCGGCAAGGCTTGGTCACGAATAGAGATGCAGAGATTGAATCGCGATATTTGCGTAGGAATCCTCGTTACCTAGAGATAGCCTCTCTGGTAATCGAAGCAAGTAGGGATCGCAATAAAGACGCTCAAATAATTATTGATTACGTAAAGGGGCTGCGGTGAAGGTACAGCGACTTCTTATTAAATCTGGTTTTTCGCTTCAGATCCAAACACCTAAAGGCGAAAAGATTCTGCCCGCCACGATTCCAGGATCAATTCACACAGACTTGATCGCTGCAGGAGTAATTGGGGACATTAGGACCACTGGTACAGAAGTCGAACAAGAGTGGATTCGAAACGCTGACAGCAGTTACCGAACAACTATCTCAGCGCAACTCCCTGCGATCCATGAACTCAATTTTTTAGGTCTGGATACTTTGGCCACGGTGTCGATTAATGGTCAACAACGATTAGTTACCGAAAACATGCATCGTTCATATTCAATTGAAGTCGATGCAACACAAGAGATTGATCTGCAGATTGATTTCAAAGCTCCATTACCTGAAGCGCTCAAGCGAGAAGAATCGCAGGGCATTTACCCCAACCCTTACAACATGCCATATAACTACTTTCGAAAGATGGCATGCGGTTTTGGTTGGGATTGGGGTCCAATTACCGGTACAAGTGGAGTTTGGAAGCCAATAGTTCTCACATCTTGGGATGCGGGAATTTTAGATTTAGTAACTGTGATTGGTGATTTTGTTGACGCAGTTCCAACTTTAAAGGTAGTCACGCTAGGACGTGGTACGACTACAAAGGTCAAGATAAGAGTTTCTGGTAATCATGAAGCTGAGTTTGAAAGCACGATCAATACGAGTAATACATTTCAATTGCCGGGCTTTGATTTATGGCAACCACGAGGTTTCGGTAAACCAACTCTGTACACCGTGCAGGTTGAATTACTCAGTGACACAGGCGAAGTAGTTGACGAAGCAACTAAGCGCGTGGGCTTTAGATCAGTAACCTTGGATCAAAGTAATTTCGACGGGCGCCAGATGTTTGCCATTGTTGTTAATGGGAAAAGGGTTTGGGCTAGGGGAGTTAACTGGATTCCTGATGACCCCTTTCCACATCGGGTCACACGGGCCGATTATGCAAAGAAGATCGAAGATCTTTATTCAGTTGAAGTAAATGCAATACGGGTGTGGGGTGGGGGGATTTATGAATCAGATGATTTCTATGATCTCTGCGATGAGAAGGGAATTATCGTTTGGCAAGACTTCTTATTTGCATGTGCGGCATATCCTGAAATTGAAAGCTTTATTGAAGAGGTAAAAGCCGAAGCGACAGAGGCAGTTAATCGCTTAACCAATCACCCAAGTTTAGTTTTATGGTGTGGTGGCAATGAATGCATTGAAGGTTTTCAGCACTGGGATTGGAAGGAACCGTTAGCGGGCAAGGCCTGGGGTTCTAAGTATTATTTCGATATCTTGCCAACCATTCTCAAAGAGCTGGATGGAACTCGTGCTTATATTCCAGGCTCACCATTTTCAACGCTGAGTGAAGATGTAAAGGATTTTGCCTCTGGAACAAATCATATTTGGGATGTCTGGAATGAACGCGGTTACCAACGTTATGAAGAGTATTCGCCCTCATTTGCTGCAGAGTTTGGCTACAACGGCCCAGGTTCTTGGAGGACATTGACTACAGCAATAAATGAAAAGGATCTAGATTCAAGAGATCCAAAGCTTGCGACACATCAAAAAGCATTTGATGGAATGGATAAAGTTGCAGCTGGTTTAAAACGTGAATTTGCTGGTGAATATATAGAAGGACCACAGTGGTATTTCGCGGCGCAGTTAGTACAGGCACGCGCCGTTGAAGTTGGCTTAAAACATTTCCGCTCACAGTTCGACACATGTTCTGGATCAATGCTGTGGCAGTACAACGATATGTGGCCAGCGATCAGTTGGGCGGTACTCGATAGTTCTGCTAGTCGCAAACTTTCTTGGTATGCAATGCGTGAGGCCTATCGACCACGTTTGCTACATCTGAGTGGTGAGAATAGAAAGCTTGTCATCATTAACGACACCGCCGAACTATGGCGTGATCAGTTGTATGTAGTCGTGTTGGATGAGATGGGCGCAATTATTGAAACCAGAAACATAGCGATAGCCGTTGCTGCAAAGGGTCGGCAGGTTATAAACCTTGGTTTATCCCTTGAAAGTAATGGCTATGTCGTTGCTCAACTTGGCGATATTCGCACTGCGCGCAGAATGCTTGATAAACCCATAGCTCGCATTAATCCAGTAGATGCCCAAATTACGGCCGTGATTGACGGACTAAAAGTAAACGTAAAGGTAACGGCTCAAAGTTTTATTCATGAGTTTTCACTTTTACCTGAATTAGTTGCACATGATGAAGTTGTGGTTAGCGCACAGCGATTGACGATCTTGCCCAATGAAACCGCTTATCTTGAGATAGCGGCAACACATGCTGAGGATGCAAAGTTAATTAGTAAATCTATGGATCAAATTACGTGGAGTTTAAATAGGTTAGTTGCTAGCCCAACGAAGTAGCGGAGCTGCATCATCGGTCATGTTTTCAGCAATCCATTTTGCGCCATCGAGATTATCGCCACGTGGCGCGATGAAATGCGCGTTTGGCAGAGCCGCAGCTACTTCGATTTGAATTGTGGCAACATAGGCATGATTTCTTGAAGGACCACCTTGAATCGCTATCTCAGGTGCTTCATCGGATGTTCCGCCAGCACCAAACCAGGTAGCAATAATCGTTTGCGCCAAAAGCTGTGCGCCTTCATTACGTATTTTCATAGCTACGGGACTTCCTGCATCGGCGGCTTCCAATAAATTCTTAGCCGATCTAATCGCAAGGGAAGCTGCATCGGCGGCATTTTTTACATCCAGTTCGTCATAAGCGATTACTTGATCCGCAAGTGCCGAAAGCAGAATCTGATCATCTCCGCGGCCTTGACGAATGCCTAGAGCTTTAGTTAATCCTAATTTTCCAAGCCAAAACCCACCGCCTTCATCACCAAAGGTGCTTCCTAAACCATCGCGGTGTGCAAACTTTCCACTCTTTCCACCAACGCTTACGACGCCGCCACCGATTGAAAGTACAACTCCATTGTTTCCACCGAGTGCACCTACAAATCCTGCTAAACCATCATCGATTACTGCGACTTTGCGGGCTCCAAAAAACTCGTTACAGAGAAGTAGGAATGGTTGGGGATCGGAAACAACTCCTCCAAAACCTGTACAAGATAGTGCTACAACATCAGCGTTTAGTTTTTCAACACCTTCAAAGATTGCTCGTAGTGCTGGCAATGGGTGTTCGCCGGCAAGTTTGCCTCGTGTGGAGTTAATTGAAATATCACCCGTACGAATACGACTTCCAGATTGGCCTAAATCGACTACGAGAGACATAGGTTCAAGAATAGTGGAATGAGTATGGGAAGATGAGCCCATGAAGCAATTAGGCGCAATTATGTCTTCTGAGATTGCAGAGACACCAAAGGTATTTAAGGCGATTCTAGATAATCAGGCCGCTTTTGATGCAGTTAAAGACGTGCTCACGGCACAGAAGATTCAATCTGTTTTAATTCTTGCTCGTGGAACCTCTGATAACGCAGCACATTATTTGAAGTATTTGATTGAAACACAGATCGGCCTGCCAGTTGGCCTGACTTCACCATCTTCAGTAACTATTTATAACTCTGAGCTAAAGTATAAAAACACTTTAGTCATAGCCATCAGTCAGAGCGGCCAATCACCAGATTTAGTTCACTTTGCAACTGCTGCTCGCGAAGCGAGTGCATATGTAATCTCAATGACAAATGACGATGCATCACCTTTAGCAAAGGTTGCTCACCATCATTTTTCTCTGCTTGCCGGACCTGAGTTAGCAGTTGCTGCGACTAAGTCCTATAACGCACAATTATTAGTTTCGTATCTCCTTGTTTGTGCATGGACTGGCAAGGTTGTAAATGCTGCTCAAATTATCTCCGAGGCTTCTCGCATTGCTTCCGATGTTGATCTTGTTGCAAAGGCTGTTGTGAATACCTCCCGCACCAGTGAGATTGTAATTTTGGGCCGTGGTTTTGCCTATCCCAATGCTCGAGAAGCCGCGCTTAAGATCCAAGAAACTTGCAAGATATCTGTCCAAGGGCTTTCAACTGCTGATTATCTGCATGGGCCAATTTCAGCGCTAACTTCAGATACACAAGTATTTATTGTGGCACCTAAGCACATGCCTGCTGAATCAATCATTGAAGCAACAACCAAGATCCGCAAAACTGCTCACCGAATTTTTTGGATTGGTAACGGCGGTACTCCTGAAGGTGAAGATATTGTTTTAGCGGGCTCTATCTGTGACGATGAAATTTCTTCCACTTTAATTGATGCCATGGTCTTACAGAGATTTGCGTTGGAGTTTGCCGTGGCTTCAGGCTTTGATCCAGATGCACCAGAAGGTCTATCTAAGGTAACGCTTACTCACTGATTAAAGTAATTGAACTGTTTGCGGCGTTATAACTCAGTAAATCTGCACGCATTCCTACTGCAATTTCACCACGATCCTTTAAACCGATGCGCTGTGCTGCACGTGTAGAAGTTGCCGCCACAGCCTCTTTTACCGATAACCCTAATGAATCCACGGCATTGATGAAGGCTGCATCCATCGTCAAAGTGCTACCAGCTAATGCATTTGTTGTTGTAATTCGGGCAACACCAGATTTAACTTCAACAGGCAACTTTCCAATTGTGTAACTGCCATC
>JBAXIC010000068.1:0-5725 GCA_037138575.1 Actinomycetes bacterium | reverse complement strand
GGAATTGATATGCAGTGGTTTGATACAGAGGAAGTGCACGTGCTCCTGTTGTTGGGTCAGCAACTTGTCCGGCGTGAATTTGACGGGTTTCAAAAGCTGCTTCTTCAAGTGAAAAGGTAGACATGTAAGTAGTTCCTCCCAGTTATGGGAACAACAATCCAGGCTATGCCGACATTGGCATAACAAGTGGAATGGGTGTTCCACGCTTATCGGCTGCGTTGTTGCGTACCGATCTGGTCTTCACCCGGAGCACCCCACCGTGGTGGAGGGTTGCCGTCTAGTAAGCCGGGGCTAAACACTAGAACTCGTGACCTGTCCAAACCTTAACAGAGGCGGCGGGCTAGTCAAAAATCCCCGCCGTGACTTTTGGGTGAAGTTCTAGGCGCATTGCAGCAAAGGCGGCGGCTGGCCAACCCGATCCAAAAACCCGGCGCAGCAAAATCGTTAGAGAATAGGTGGGCGCATCAATGGTGGCCCGTTCTAGCGAACGATATGCAAGTGGAGTATCTCCTCGCTCATAGGCCAAGGTTGCAAAGAGGGTTGCAACAGGGGCTACGAAACCAATCGGTGCAATCTGAACTAAGTAGTGCCACATGCTCCAATAGGTTTCAAAGCTCTCGGTGTTGTGCGTGCCAAGAGCAAAATCGCGCACTTGAATATCACTTAATCGTCCTAGTACTCGTGCGATTAAATCTGGATTACTTGCCACACCATACTTTTCAAACTCTGCCGCCAAATCAATTACCGATGTTGCGCCATCACGTTGTTGATCTGTGAGTTCGGGGCCTTCTGGATCTACGGCAAAGCTCTTTACCAATTTAATGAAAACCGCATCATTAGCTAGGGATAGAGATGCGATTGAAAGTTCTTCATACTCAGTTGTCATTTATTTCTCATTTCGTAAAACGTGTATTGGCAGCAACCACAGTGATAACTGCAAAAGATGGGATTTTGACGGTGCCAGTGATTGCACGGGTTGCGCCTTGATGAGCGAAAGTTCCGTTCCAAGTTGCAATTAATGTGACGGCATAAGTACCAGGTTGTTTATAAGTATGAGTAATCTTTTGATTGGGATAAGGAGCTCCGGGTTCATTGGTTTGGAAAATCTGCCCATCACCCCACTGCCAAGCAAATCCGGGGCGCAATGCAACATCGATTACTTCACCGATAATGTTGATTCGCGATTGAAATAAAGTTGGCAAATCACACCAGAAAATAATTGGGACATGAACTAAAGGTTCGAACTCGGGCTGGTAAGCAATCGTTGCCGTAGGAACCATTTTGATAAGGCGATCACTTAAATTGATGCTTTGCGTTCCAACTTTCTTTGTTTTTGTGCGCGGTTTATACGTTCGTTTAACCGTTGGTACGGGTTTGGGTTTTGGTGGAAACCACAACGTGGGTTTGGGTATTGGCCTGGCAACTAGAGGTTTTTTTGTGATCTCTCCACCATTTCCCTTACGGGCGGTGATGATGATCTGGTTATTTTCGGTGAATACATCCACACAAGCCGTAGTTGAACAATCAGCAACTGCCTGCGTGGGCATTGAAAAGGCTATGAAAAGTATGAGAATTATTAATCGCTTCATGTGCGGGGACGATAAATGCGTGATGCGTCTAATGCCCCTTGCTGATGGGCTAACTGTGGATAGTTGTGACACTCTTAGAACATGAGCGCGCGCGATGGAGATGGTTGGGTCCAATGCGCGTGCGGAAATAAACACTGGGGGCTTAATGGAGCGGCAGGGATTCTTTTACTGCGCGGAAATGAAATCTTGCTGCAGCACCGTGCGCCTTGGGTTCATAACGGCGATACATGGGGAATTCCAGGAGGGGCGCGCGATAGCCACGAAAGCGTTCTAGAAGCCGCTATCCGTGAAGCTAAAGAAGAAACTGGAATCGATCCAGTGCATTTAACCCCAGTACAGGTTTTTTCCGACGATCATGGCAATTGGCGTTACGACACCGTGATTGCAAGTGCCACAGATTTATTGATAGCCCACGAACTCAATGATGAATCACATGAAGTTCGATGGGTAGAAATAGAAAAAGTTGATGAATTAACTTTGCACCCAAGCTTTGAAAAATCCTGGCCTGCTTTAAAGGAAATCCTTAATAACCTTGTCGGCCCACGTTAAATCTTTTTCGGCCTGGTGGACAACAACGACAACAGTTACACCGTTTTCCGCCAGTTTTTGAAGGAGCTCAATTATCCTTTTGCGGCTTTGTACATCTTGTGCAGCTAATGGCTCATCCAAAAGTAGTACCGGGGTATTTTGCGCAACGGCTTGTGCAATTGCAACTCGTTGCGATTCTCCCCCAGACAAAGTTGTCACATGTCGATCGGCGAGATCGGCGAGTTCAAGTGCATGCATGATTTCACTAGCCGGTCCAGCCATTTCAATAATTTGTCGAACCGTAAAACCAAGGCTATAGAACTGGTTTTGTACTGCCATCGCCCGAATTTTTGCTAACTTTTCCGGCGATGTTAACGCCGGGTGTACATCATCAATAGTGATTGTGCCTCTAGTCGGGATGATCGAGCCGGAAATTGCAGCTAGTAGAGTGGATTTTCCACAGCCGTTAGGGCCAACAACTGCCGTGATTGAACCTGCTGGAATTTGTTCGGAGTACCCATAGATAATTTCACGGCCGGCGATTTCGAGAGTGATTTCATTGATCGTGATCATTGCGTTCTCCATGTTGTGTTTTTCATGGCAACTAATGCGATCAATATCGGGGCACCAATTAATGAAGTTACTAAACCAATAGGGAGTTCATTAGGTTGGGCAACAGTGCGTGACAAAGTATCTGCCAATACAAGTATGAGGGCGCCGATTAGTGCGCTGTGAATAACAAGTCGGCGATGGGCAGGGCCATAGATAAAGCGGGCGATATGCGGTGCAGCAAGACCTAGAAATGCAATTGTTCCGACCGTGCTAACTGCCCCACCGGCGGCAATAGAGAGTGCTACAAGTGCCATCAAACGCACGCGAGAAATATTGATTCCCAAGTGAAATGCGGTGGCATCGCCAAGTGATAGACGATCTAAAGCTGGTGCAACTCTGAAAGCTATTGCTAAGCCAATTGTTGTCGTTACAAAGATTCCTAACAGATTGCTATTGGTAATAAGAGAGAGTGAACCAAAGTTCCAAAAAGAAATGGAGCGAGCATCGGCTCTAGTAACCATGGTCGTAGATATGCCGACAACTGCAGTTAAAATCGCGGTAACTGCGATACCAACAATAATTAATGCAAAAGATGACAGACCGCTACGCAGAGATGCCAACTTAAAAGTCATAGCCGTGGCTAGTAAAGCACCCAGTACGCCAATGGCCAGTGCGCCAAGTGAGCCGACCTGAACAACGCCAAATAGAATTGCAACAACTGTTGCAAGAGATGCTCCGGCAGAAGTACCGACAATGCTCGGTTCGGCCAAGGCGTTATTACAGGCACCTTGTGCCATAAGACCGGCAACTGCAAGTGCCCCGCCTACTAATAGAGCTGCGACTACTCGCGGGAAACGAATCTGCCAGAGAATCTGATTGTGGCCAGGGTGAATAAGTTCGCGCCAAAAACTATCAATATGTGTTGCACCGATTGAAAGGGATCCAACGGTTGCAACAAGTAAAAGAAGGACCGTGATTAGAGGCAAGTGCCGTTTCACTTTTTCATCATTTCCGTTAAGGCTTTACTCAACTGGGTAACTAAGGAAGGAGTACGTGGGCCAAAAGATAAGAGTAGAGAATCATCGACATCGATAATGCGTGAATTCTTGCCAGCCGGGGTCTGAGCAATGCCAGGAAGTTTTATTAAGCCGCTT
The DNA here is from genome assembly GCA_037138575.1 of Actinomycetes bacterium. Taxonomy (GTDB): domain Bacteria; phylum Actinomycetota; class Actinomycetes; order Nanopelagicales; family Nanopelagicaceae; genus Planktophila. The sequence goes on along the minus strand of JBAXIC010000068.1, from coordinate 1,902 downwards.
ACTCCCCCAACAGATTCCAGGCCTTTACTCATGACGAGAATTACATCAGGTTTTGCTGCCACTAATGCTTCGGCAGTTAAAGTATTGAATGGATGTGGCAATGTTTGCGCACCTACATCGGTTGCCCCAATAGCTTGAATTAATGAGTCTGCACCTGAACCTGGCCCGCCTATTAAATAGATTGAACTGGTGCCACGTAGATAAAGAAATGCAATACGGGCCGGGGTTGAAATCTTGGCTTGCGCTAGAGAGGCGTTCATCGCAGCCACTAGTTTCCTGCCAGCTTTTTGTGCACCTATGACAGAAGCAACGGCAGAAATCTTTGGCGCAATATCGGCAAGTGTCCAACTTTCAGGTGTCTGCACTACTCGGATACCAGCTGCTTTGATTTGATCTATCGCAGCTTTCGGTCCGGAGGATGCATCAATAATTACAAGATCTGGTCTTAGCGCAACAACTTTCTCGGAAATAATTTGGTGGCCCGAAGTCACAATAGGAACATCGGCCATGGATTTTTCACTGCTTGAAATGTCACGACCAACAAGAAGTTTGTGCCCACCTAATGCATCAACTATCTCTGCAACTCCATTTGCTAAAACAACAATGCGAGAAACTGTAAAAGCATCAGTGTTTATAACCGAGATAGACGAAACGTCGCCCTGGGAAATTGTGTTTGAGGAAGCAGTATTTGCTGGTGAGCAGGCTGAGAGAACTAGTGCACTCAGAGCCCCAAGTAACCACAGTCTGCGCATTGGGGCAGTCTGCCAAATCTTTGTCTGACATATCTGCCCACCTTGTCGGATATAGAAAACTCTAAAGGGCCTTAAGGTTTTGGCCATGAGGAAAGCGGCATTAGTGGCGTTGTTAACGATCTCGCTTATAGCAATGGCCCCCGCGGCACAGGCCGCTTCAATCAAGGCAAGCTCTGGGCAGATTATTTCTAGCTCAGCTACCTCCGTTAAATCCGGATCCACCGTAGTCGTGACGGGTTCGCATTTTGATGAAACCGTTGGAATTTATCTAGGTTATTGCGTTGTACCGAAAAAGGGGAATCCCCCAACACCTTGTGGAGGTGGAATCAATAAAGCAGGTGTGGGCGATGCCTCTTTTTGGATTTCATCTAATCCTCCACCTTATGGAATCGGTTTAGCGCAAGAGTTTTTGCCAGGGGGTCGCTTTAAAGAGTCCATAAAAATTTCACGAATGATTGGAAAATTTGACTGCGCAAAAATCAAATGCGCAATTACCGTTCGCGCAGACCATCTACGAAGTGAAGACCGAAGTTACGATCTTTTTATCCCAATAACGATCAAGAAATAAGGAGCAAACCATGAAGAAAATCGCAGTAGTCGTTGCCCTACTCGCATCAATGCTGGTGCCAGCACAAGCCCAAGCTGCCCAAACTGGTTTTTTAGGTGGTCCACTGACAAATCTTGATTCCCCGGCATCAATTCATATCGCGCTTTCGAATTTTCCCACCAAGGGTGGTCTGTATGTGATGGAGTGTGCTGAAGGAGTAGCTGGCGCACGCCCAACTGTGTGTAACGCTGCCGTACAACTGTGGGTATCGACTGATGCAAATGCATCCTTTAAGCCAACTGCCGATATTGCCTTTAAGCCAACATCGGTATTTACGGGGGCTGATTGCACGGTTGTAAAGTGTGGGATCTTTCTTCGCTTTGATCACACAGTTCCCAATGATTTAACAGAAGATCAATTCATTGCACTGACATTTAAAGCTGCAACTCCAGCCACAGTCACTCTTCCTAATGATGAAATCACCGCAACAATCAACGGTGTACAGCTAAGTAATAAAACACCAATGAAGCTGGCTTATCGCGCTCCAGCTGTTTTAGCAGCAACTTCAAAGGCAGGAGCTGCTCTTACTTATGTATCCCTTGC
>JBAXIC010000067.1:0-5750 GCA_037138575.1 Actinomycetes bacterium | reverse complement strand
TATCATGCGGCTGAAGAACTAACACACCTGCATTTAGTGTGCGGAAAATGTGAGGCTGTGGGAGATGCTCCATTAGAAGTTGCTGCAAACTTTGTTAATGCGCTCTCTGATGAATATGGTTTCAAAACCGATGTTTCTCACTTCGCAATTTATGGAACCTGCTCTAACTGTCAATGAGCGCCGTATTAGTTGAAGATGGTCCTGATAAAGGGGCTATTTGGCATTTCGGCGAACCAGTAAAAGAACAGCGAGCTATTGAAGCTGGTTCTGCCTGGGCAGATTTATCTCACCTTTCTGTTGTGGCAGTTAGCGGCGAAGATCGCCTGAAATGGTTACATGATTTAACAACACAGTTTTTAAATGATTTAACTGTTGGCATTTGGAAATCAGCGATGATTTTGGATCCACAAGGCCATGTTGAATATCAATTTAACTTAGTTGATGACGGTACGACTACCTGGTTAGTTTTAGATCCGGGCTATGCAGAAACTTTGGTTGCCTACCTAACCAAGATGAAATTTATGCTCAAAGTGGATGTGCGTGATGCAACTTCAGAATATGCGGTCATGCGCGCACCAGGAGCAACTACCGAAATTGGTGGACCATTTGCACTCGTGCCTCGAAATGAAATTGCACAGATGGCACAAACTTTTAGTGCAGTTGCTACTCAAGTAGGAACTTGGGCCTTAGATGCCGAACGTGTGGCAGCACATCGACCACGCATAGGTTTTGAAACCGATCACAAATCGATTCCCAATGAATTAGGCGTATTAAATGGCGCAGTGCATATGAATAAAGGCTGTTACCGTGGACAAGAGACCGTTGCGAAGATTTTTAACTTAGGAAATCCACCACGCCGCTTAGTAATGCTGCACCTTGATGGAAGCGATGTTGGATTCCCTGCAACTGGCACCAAAGTTGAAAATGAAGGCGTCGTTGTTGGCTTTATTGGCACAGTCGCCAGGCATCACGAACTCGGCACAATTGCATTGGCGATGATTAAACGAAACACACCAACCGATGCCACGCTTACAATTGATGGAATTCCAGCGTCGCAGCAGGTCATTGTTTAACCGCTACGATTTGGTTCGTGGAGCTATTTACCTCAGTAATCCTTGGCATCGTGGCCATTGCGCTAGGTATTGTGCTCATTCTTTACGCATTTCGTGGACGTCAATCTCAAGCTGGTCGTTCACCCAAATATAGAGGACGCCCTTAAATGGTTTTTACCATCCCAGAAGGATTACATCCAGATCTCAACCCTTTAGCCTGGTTAGTTGGAACATGGCGCGGTAAAGGCCGTGGTGAATATCCATCGATTCAACCTTTTGAGTTTGCCCACGAAGTTGTTTTTAACCATGATGGCCGAAATTTTCTAAATTATTACTCTCGTTCTTGGATTCTCGATGGTGATGGAGAAATTGTTCGTCCAGCTGCATCCGAAGCAGGTTTTTGGCGCATAAAACCCAATAATGTTTTGGAAGTTTTGATATCACATAGCTCCGGAATTACCGAAGGATGGGTTGGTCATTTTGATGGACCAAAAATTCAACTTGTAATGGATCAACCATATTCATCACCCACTGCAAAGATTGTGACTGAGGGCGTGCGATTGTATGGACTTGTTGAAGGTGAACTATTTTTCGCATATGACATGGCAACCCCAGAACATGAGCTTCAGGCACATATCTGGTCGACAATGCCACGCTCAACCGAGTGATGTTAGGTGAAGTAGTAGCCGAAGTAACTCGCGGCGGAAAAGTTGAATCGATACACGCGGGTCATCTTGTAATTCTTAACGCTGATGGCTCAATTGCTTTTGAAAAAGGCGATCCACTATTGCCTATGTATTCACGCTCTTCGCTTAAATCAATCCAAGCATCGGCAATGGTGCGTGCAGGGTTAGATCTGGAGCCACGGTTATTAGCGCTCGTTTGCGCCTCACATGCCGGCACGCACATTCACCAAACTGGCACCCAATCGATTTTAGCTAAAGCTGGCCTCGATGAACATTCACTTCAGTGCGTAATGGATCGCCCGATTGATGAAGAGTTGCGTCGTACTTCGCAACCAACTCGCTTAGCCATGAACTGCAGCGGAAAACATGCGGGAATGATTGTTACTTGCCATATAAATGGCTGGCCGATTGATTCATATTTAGATCCGCTGCACCCATTACAAAAAGCTATTGCGCAAGAAGTAGAAGCCATGAGTGGTGAAAACATCGTTAACACAACAGTTGATGGCTGCGGTGCACCTTTGTTTATGTTTTCATTACTGGGGCTAGCTCGCGCAATTCGCGCCTTAACTATTTCAACTGATCCGGTTCATCAAAATGTTGTGCAGGCCTGCCGTGATTTTCCAGAGATGGTTTCAGGTCAAGGCCGCCTAGCTACTCGGATGATGCAAAACATTGAGGGCCTATTTATGAAAGATGGTGCCGAAGGGATCAATGTGGCATCACTTCCTGATGGTCGTACTTTGGCCTTAAAAATTAGTGATGGAAATGCTCGGGTAGTCCCAGTAGTAACAGCTGCTGCACTAAAGATCCTTGGCATCGATGCACTTGAACAAGAAGAAAATACATTCGGCGGAGGAAAGCCAGTCGGCAGCATTCGCGCAACCTTCTAATTGGCCGTACCCTTTAAGCATGAACGGCCGCATTGCAACCTTAATGGTGCATACATCACCTCTGGATCAACCAGGTATTGGTGATGCTGGTGGCATGAACATATACGTTGTTGAATCTGCCCAGCGCATGGCCGCTATGGGGGTTTCAGTAGATATTTTTACTCGCCGAACTAATGCTGAACAGCCTGAAATAGTTGAAATATCAAAAGGCGTTCGGGTGCGCCATTTTGATTGCGGACATGGCGCGCTAACTAAAGAGCAACTGCCAACCCATATTCTCGGATTATCAAAAGAGTTTATGCGGATTGCTAAGCAAGAAAACTACGATGTAATTCATTCGCATTATTGGATATCCGGAAAAGTTGCGATGCCGGCAAGCAAAGAACTTGGTATTCCACTAGTGCACACAATGCACACGATGGCCCGTGTCAAGAATTTGAATTTAGCCGAAGGTGAAATCCCAGAACCGATGATTCGCGTGCAAGGTGAAACTCAAGTTGTTGCCGCAGCGCAAGCGTTAATTGCTAATACCGATGCCGAAGGTGCCAGCCTTGTTTCACTCTATGACGCCTGCCCAGATGTTGTTCATGTCGTGACTCCAGGCGTTGATCTCTATACATTTACGCCAGGTGCTGGCCGCGCTGCCGCACGGGATTTCGTTGGCCTTGAACATGATGCATTAGTTGTTAGTTTTGTTGGTCGCATCCAACCGCACAAAGGTCCCGAGGTATTAATCCGTGCCACATCTGAACTTGTTAAGCACTCGCCTCAACTACGTCCAAAATTACTTATAAACATTATTGGCGGTGCATCGGGTGCAAATACTGAAGAGGTAGAGCGATTAAAAGAGTTAACAACGTGGCTTGGAATCGATGACGTTGTTAGTTTTACTCCGCCAATTCCTCGTGCAGATTTGCCGCAGTGGTATCGCGCGGCGGATTTAGTATGTGTTCCTAGCTATTCTGAAAGCTTTGGTTTAGTTGCACTTGAAGCCCAAGCATGTGGAACTCCAGTTGTGGCAACGGCAGTTGGTGGACTCCGCACTGCTGTAGCTGACGGTATTTCTGGAGTTCTAGTAGATGGTCATGATGCAAAGGCCTGGTCCTCAGTTATTGCTCGCTTGTTGCAGGAACCTCAACGCCGAGTATTGCTTTCAATCGGTGCAATCGAACATGCATCACACTTTGGGTGGGATGCAACTGCCCGCGGAACTTTAGATATTTACGATCAAGTAATTACCGAACATAACGCTGCACGCAAAATCGCAGGCGAATAAATGGCTGCGATTGACCCGCGCGTCACTATCGAAGAGTTTCTTGATTCACATGATTTAGAGTACGAAAGAAAAGATGACAGCACTTTCCTAGTTACTTTGCCAGGTGAAAAGAAGCTGCAGACGCATTGTGCATTAGTAGTTGGTAATCATTCTTTGAGCATTAACGCCTTTGTCATCCGCAAACCCGATGATAATGAGGCGGCGGTACACGCCTGGTGCATGGCAAAAAACGCATCGCTTTATGGAATCGCATTTGCTATAAATGAAGTTCACGATATTTTCCTAGTCGGTCGCTTACCGCTAAGTGCGGTGACCGATCGCGAAATAGATCGCCTTGTCGGCTCGGTTCTGCAGATCTCTGATTCATCATTTAATCCACTTCTAGAACTTGGATTTGCCAATGCAATTCGCCGCGAATGGGCTTGGCGAGTATCACGCGGTGAATCTCTAGCTAATTTAGAGGCTTTTAAGCATTTGGTTTAGGATGAGGCCATGAGCAATCACGAATTAATCCTTTTGCGCCACGGCGAATCCGAATGGAACGCCAAAAATCTTTTCACTGGGTGGGTTGATGTTCGCTTATCTGCAAAGGGAGAAGATGAGGCTCGCCGCGGCGGTGCGCTTTTGGCCGAACGTGGATTATTGCCGGATTTAGTTCATACATCGCTATTGCGTCGAGCAATCCATACATCGCAGTTAGCTTTAGATGCTTGCGATCGCCACTGGATCCCGGTTAAGCGATCATGGCGATTAAATGAGCGCCATTACGGTGCGTTGCAAGGAAAGGACAAGACCCAAACCCTTGCCCAATACGGTGAAGAGCAGTTCCAACTATGGCGTCGCTCTTTCGATGTTCCACCGCCTGCAATCGAAGATAACGACGAGTTTTCGCAGGCCAATGATGTGCGCTATGCAGACATCACTGCGCCAAAGACCGAGTGCCTTAAAGATGTTATCGAACGCATGTTGCCGTATTGGCACGAATCAATTGTTCCGGACTTACAGGCAGGCAAGCGTGTGTTAGTTACTGCGCATGGAAACTCACTTCGTGCACTAGTTAAACACCTTGATGGAATCTCTGATGCCGATATCGCCGGGCTTAACATTCCAACTGGAATTCCGCTGTACTACAAACTCAACGCAGATTTAACTCCAACGGTAAAAGGTGGCGAGTATTTAGATCCGGCAGCAGCTATTGATGCCATTGCAGCAGTTGCAAATCAGGGTAAGAAATAAATTAATTATGCGGTGATGCCAGCGTAAGTATCGCGCTGGTCACGAATGACTGCTTGGACTGTTATTTGCCCAGCATGTGCAAAGAACATTGTTATTTGCACGCTTTGACCCGCAGCTGCGCCAAGAGCTCCAACAACAGCCTTTGCATTTGCACTTGGACCCTCAAAAATTACTGGCTTATTTTGCGCCAATGTATTTGTTCCAGTCACTGTTGCTACTTGACCGTTAATTGCTACGCCAAGTAAAGCATCCTCTACTGGAAGAGAGTTCACAATTGTTCCGACTAATACGCCGGCACCTTCTGCAGTATCTACAACAAGAATGTTTACAAGCTTAATCTTGTTTCCATCAGTCGTAATCGCGCCTTCAACACCATCAGTAACTTGAGTTATATTGCGAGTTGATGCACTTGTACCAGCACCGCAGCCAGTCAGAGAAAGGGTTAATGTTGTAATTGCTAATGCAGTTAGTGTGCGACGCATAGGCGCAATTGTCTCACATCAAATAAGTAGTGAATGACGCTAGTTATACGGGGTTTTCTCATGCAGATTATGCTGGTAGAATTGACCCTCTAGCGAAGGGCATCACATGACATTTAAGGTCGGCG
>JBAXIC010000066.1:0-5787 GCA_037138575.1 Actinomycetes bacterium | reverse complement strand
AAGAAGGCAGCAGCTAAGAAAGCTGCTCCAAAGAAGCGCGCTAAGAAGGCAGCAGCTCCAGTAGCAGCTCCAAAGAAGCGCCGCGCTAAGAAGGCAGTAGCTAAGTAATTAGCAATTAAAAAAACCCGCCACTTTATGTGGCGGGTTTTTTTATTTCTTAATCTTATTTACTCTTCGATTACCTCTTTGCGAAGTGAGTCCTCAATACGATTAAATATTGTCGCAATAACTTCTTGATCGGCCTTTGTTAAATGATCGACAAAGCGTGTTCGCACGCTTTCTACATGATCAGGAGCGGCGGCAACAATTGCTTTCCAGCCCTTTGCCGTCATCACGGCAAAATACCCTCGTTTATCTGATGGGCATGCTTCACGTTTTACCCAGCCAGCTTTCTCCATAACCTTCATACGGTGAGATAAGCGCGAGCGCGACAAAAGTGCGATTTCGGCCAGTTCACTCATTCGCATCTTGCGCTCTGGTGCATCGCTGAGTTGAGCCAGAATTTCATAATCAGCCATCGATAAATCATGTCCCTCTAAATCGCTATCGAGTGCTTCCAGCAGTCGTCGGCTGGCGATGATGTACCGACGCCAAGCCTTCATTTCGGCGGCATTGAGCCATCTAGGTGCGGTAACGTTTTGGCCTGCCATGGCTCAGAGTCTACGCTAACAGTTGAACTTTCAACTACTTTATTAAAGGGGTTTTAATTCGTGAGTTTAGAAAAATCAGGCCTTGATTTTGGTCATAGGGATTTAGCCTTTCGCCCCCAAGATGATCTATATCGACACTTCAATGGCGGCTGGCTCAAGAGCGCGCAGATTCCAGCCGACCGAGCTAGCGATGGCGCATTTATAACTCTTAGAATCCAATCCGAGGCACGTGTTCGGGAAATCGTAGAGACGGCAACTGGCTCAGATGAAGCGACCAAACTTTCTAATATCTATGCATCATTTATGGATTCAGCAGCTGTTGAAGCCAAGGGTTCTAGCCCAATATCTGCCGAACTTTCAAAAGTTGATTCGATTAACAATCTTGAGGATTTTGTAACAGCCCTAGCCCAGCTAGAGGCCAAGGGCGTGCAAGGAATTTTTGGCGCTTTTATTTATGCCGATATGAAGGATGCCTCAACAAATATTATGTACCTTCAACAAGGTGGGATTTCTCTTCCTGACGAGGCTTACTATCGCGAAGAGAAGTACGCAGATATTCGTACAGCTTTCCTGACCCATGTTGCCAGAATGTTTACTCTGGTGGGTATTGAAAATGGTGATCAACTTGCAGCCACAATTCTGGCCCTTGAAACTAGCGTTGCTAGCCATCATTGGGATCAAGTCAAAGATCGCGACGCAACTCTCACATACAACAAATTAAATCGCAGCGAAGTAACGGCACTAATGCCGGCATTTGATTGGGATCGTTACCTGGTCGATGGTCAGATTCCATCGATAGTTTTGGATTCAGTTATCGTGCAGCAGCCTTCTTTCTTTGAGGGCCTTGGAGCAATCTTAGAAAAATTCGATGCCGATGCTTGGAAAGCCTGGCTCAAGTGGCAGATTATTAGCGGCGCGGCGCCTTACTTGTCGCAGGATTTCGTTAATGAAAACTTTGCCTTTTACGGCACCACGCTTTCTGGAACCCCCGAACTTCGAGATCGATGGAAGCGCGCAGTCTCAATGATTGAAGGCTCCCTTGGTGAAGCTGTAGGAAAGATCTATGTTGACAAGTATTTTCCTGCCCAGGCCAAAGCGCGAATGGAAGAGCTCGTTGCAAATTTAATCGCCGCATATGAGGCGAGTATTAAAGAGCTCGAATGGATGAGCCCAGAGACTAAAGTCAAAGCCCTTGAAAAACTTGGCAAATTCCGTCCAAAAATTGGTTACCCAGATAAGTGGCGTGACTACAGCGCCTTAGAAACTACAGCCGATGATCTTTATGGAAATGTCGGTCGGGTCATTAAATTTCAACGCGATTTTGAAATCGCCAAAATCGGAAAGCCTGTAGATCGCGACGAGTGGCATATGGCTCCCCAAACTGTGAACGCTTATTACAACCCGGTAATGAATGAGATTGTTTTTCCTGCGGCAATCTTGCAGCCTCCATTTTTTGGTCTGACTCATGATGATGCCGTTAACTACGGTGGCATCGGTGCAGTCATTGGCCATGAGATTGGCCATGGCTTTGATGACCAGGGCTCTAAATATGATGGCGATGGCGCGCTCAACAATTGGTGGAGCGATGCAGATCGCGAAGCTTTTGAACTTCGCACACAAGCACTCATCGCTCAATACGATTCCCTATCTCCTGAAGAAGCCTCTGATGTAAAGGTCAATGGAGCTTTAACTATCGGAGAAAATATCGGAGATCTCGGCGGCCTAGCAATTGCTTATAAAGCCTACAAAATCTCATTGCACGGTCAACAAGCACCTGAGATTGAAGGCCTCGGTGGTGATCAAAGATTCTTTTTCGCATGGGCTCAAGTGTGGCGTGCCAAAGTTCGCCCTGAAGAGATGCGTCGACGTATTGCAACCGATCCTCACTCCCCTGCCGAATTTCGCTGTAATCAGATTTTGAAAAACTTCACACCTTTCTATGAAGCATTTGGCGTTACCGAAAATGATGCACTCTGGTTAGATGCGCAATCGCGAGTTCAGATTTGGTAATTCAATGAGCTTCTCTTTTGATATCAAATATGCAAAAGAAAACTCTTTGGCGCGTGTTGGCACAATTAATACTCCCCATGGACAGATTCAGACTCCGGCTTTTATTCCAGTAGGCACCAAAGCCACGGTTAAATCCGTACTTCCTGAAGCGATGGCCGATCTTGGTGCACAAGCACTATTGGCCAATGCCTATCACCTGTATTTGCAACCGGGATCTGATGTTTTAGATGAGGCCGGCGGTTTAGGTGAGTTTATGAACTGGCCGGGGCCAACTATTACTGACTCTGGTGGTTTTCAGGTTTTATCTCTTGGCGTTGGCTTTAAAAAAGTCTTAGCGATGGATGCACAAACTTTTCGCCGAGATGATGTGATTGCTGATAACAAAGAACGGTTAGCCCATGTCGATGATGAAGGCGTAACTTTTAAATCCCATATCGATGGCTCGATGCATCGATTTACTCCAGAGATTTCGATGAAGGTGCAGCATGAAATCGGTGCCGACATCATGTTTGCATTCGATGAGTGCACGACCCTGCATAACACCCGCCCTTATCAAGAGTTGGCGATGGATCGGACATTGGCTTGGGCCGTACGGTGTTTGGACGAACATAAGCGATTGACAGATTTAAGATCGACTAAGCCTTATCAGGCTCTCTTTGGGGTAATCCAAGGTGCTCAATATGAAGATCTACGCCGAAAGGCTGCTACAGATTTAGGAAGCCTTGAATCATCGGGTCAATCATTTGATGGCTTCGGAATCGGTGGCGCTTTAGATAAAGACTCCCTTGGAACTATCGTTTCGTGGGTTAATCAAATATTGCCTGAAAATAAACCAAAACATTTACTTGGAATCGGCGCCCCAGAGGATCTCTTTATCGGTGTTGAAAATGGAATCGACACATTTGATTGCGTTTTAGCATCGCGAATTGCACGAACAAGTGCGGTGTACACGATGGAAGGGCGTTTTAACCTGTCTAACAGCGGTTTTAAGCGCGATTTCACGGCAATAGACGATGAATGTGACTGTTACACCTGTACGCACTACACACGGGCTTATATGCACCATGTATTCCGTGGCAAAGAAATAATCGCCGCAACGTTAGCAACAATTCACAATGAGCGATTTATTGTTCGTCTTGTTGATCAGATGCGCCAAGCATTAATCGATGGAAATTTCGCCGACATGAAAGCTGATTTCATGGGACGTTACAAACATAGAAGCGGTCAGGCCCGTGATTAATTCGTGAGAAATAACCTACTCGGGAGTTTTGTCGGCTAACTTGCCAACAGTTGCCCAACCTCCAGGCACCATCTGTAGCGCTTCATCTGGGCCCCAGGCATGGTCAAAATATGGATAGAGCTTTGAAGGTGTCTTCAAAATCTCTTCCAGCACTTTCCACGATTGCAGCACTGAATCAATTCGAGAGAATCTGAAGTGATCGCCAAGAATTGCAGCATCCAATAAACGTTCGTAGGCCTCTTTGCGCTGACCTAGGGCTGCAGCAAATTCAACGGTGAGATCAACGGTATTAGTTATTAAATCCGAACCCGGTGATTTTGCCTGAAGTGATAAGTCCACACCATCGTGACGACCCATTCTAAATCTAACGATATTTGGTTCAGGTGCTGGAGCACCTTTTGCAGTAAAAAGTTGTCGTGGGGGTTGTTTAAATTCAACGACGGCTTCCATCGTTGTCTCCGCCATTTTTTTACCTGTACGTAAATAAATTGGGACTCCCGCCCAACGCCAATTATCAATAAATAAACGCATTGCAACAAAGGTTTCAGTCTGTGAGTGTTGGGCGACACCGGCTTCATCCAAATAGCCAACATACTGACCGCGGACAACGTTTTCTGGAGTCACATCTCGAAGAGCCGATAGCACCTTAATCTTTTCGTTTTGAAGTGCTGCAGCGCCCATATCAATAGGTGGTTCCATCGTCAGCATCGTCAAAACCTGAAGAAGGTGGTTCTGTAATACATCGCGTGTAGCACCAACTTCATCGTAAAACTTGCCACGACCTTCGATTCCAAAATCCTCAGTCATCGTGATTTGAATATTGGAAATATAGTTACGGTTCCAAACAGGTTCAAACAATGTATTTGCAAATCGGAAAACAAGTAAGTCTTCTACTGATTCTTTGCCCAGATAATGATCGATTCGATAAATCTGATCTTCGGGAAGCAACTTCTTTAATGAGTCATCTAATGCGATGGCAGATGCCAAATCGCGTCCGAAAGGTTTTTCAACGACTACTCGAGAACTTTTCGTAAGTCCCACAGAGTTGAGACCTCGCGTTACATCGGCAAACATGCCTGGAGCAATCGCCAAATAAACTACTGGCAACTCAAAGCCGGCAAGTGCCTCATTAAGTTTTTCAAAGGTACTGGGTTCTTTGTAATCTCCCACGACAAGCTGCATCTCATCCAAGAGATTCTTAAGAACTCGTTCATCGACAAGTTGACCAAGAGATTCATTACGATCTCGAATAGATTTTTCGACTGTGGCCTTAAATTGATCCTGAGACCACTTTGACGAGGCAACTGCAAAAACTGGAATCTCTAACTCGCCAGCTTCTTCCATCTCATAGAGTGCTGGAAATAACTTCTTTTTAGCTAAATCTCCTGTTGCCCCGAAGAGCACCAGTACATCGGCTCGTTTCAATTAATTTCCCTTAGGTTTTTCATTATGGCCACCAAATTTGTAGCGCATTGCACTTAAAGTGCGGTTAGCAAAATCATCATTTCCACGTGAAGCAAAACGCGAATACAGAGACGCACTCAAAACATGTGCAGGAATGCCTGCTTCAAGCGCTGCTTGTACGGTCCATCGACCTTCTCCACTGTCACTTACTTGTGTTGAATACTCGCTGAGCTCATTGCTCTCTTGAAGCGCTTGGGCAGTTAGATCAAGAAGCCATGAAGCAACGACGCTTCCTCGACGCCAGGTTTCAGTTATCTCAGGAATATTCAAATCATAAGCAGGATCCATCTCATCGGCTGCATCAAAGATTGCAAGTCCTTCTGCAAATGCGGCCATCATTCCGTATTCGATTCCATTGTGAACCATCTTTACAAAGTGGCCAGCACCAGCTGGGCCGCAATGCAAGTATCCATATTCACTCTG
>JBAXIC010000065.1:0-6142 GCA_037138575.1 Actinomycetes bacterium | reverse complement strand
CACATTATCCAAATGATGCTGCATTCTTGGATTTATGTGATGAGCTTGGTTTCTATGTAATTGGTGAAGCAAATATCGAATCCCACGCATTTATCTCTTCCATTTGCGACGATGCAAAGTACTTAACTGCATTTGTTGATCGTGTTGGACGAATGATTCAGCGCGATATTCATCACCCAGCTGCCGTCATGTGGTCACTTGGAAATGAATCGGGAGCTGGATCAAATCATGAAGCTGCTGCAGCGTTTGCGCGATCATTTGATCCTTCGCGCCCACTTCATTACGAGGGTGGAATTCGCGGAAACTGGTTGGGCTCACACTCACTTACCGATGTAATTTGTCCGATGTATCCAGCAATCTCTGCGATTAAAGAGTATGCAATATCGACCAAAGCGGACCGTCCATTGATTATGTGCGAGTACTCGCATGCAATGGGTAATAGCAATGGAACTTTGGCCGAATATTGGGAAGTAATCGAATCTACACGTGGATTGCAGGGCGGATTTATTTGGGAATTTTGGGATCACGGCCCTGTTCAGACGATGCCCGACGGGTCAAAGCGCAATGCTTATGGTGGTGATTACGGCGAGAAGAAGCATGATGGCAACTTCTGCTGCGATGGAATGGTTTTCCCAGATCGCACGGCTAAGCCTGCAATGGCTGAATTTAAAGCCATTGCCGCACCTGCCAATATCAGCGCAGTAAAAGCATCATTGGGAACGTTTAAAATCTTTAATAAGAATTTCTTTAATGATTTGAGTGCCTACGAAGTTCATTGGTCAATTACTCGTGACGGCCTCATCGCCGATAGTGGAAAAGTGAAACTACCTAAGGTAGCACCACGAAAAACTGTGGCCTTCAAAGTTGCATCAAAGTATTTAGCTAAAGCCGATGGTCCTGGCGAACGTTTTATTACTTTCACAATTATTCGCGTGGCAAGCACGGCATGGTCATCGGCCATGAGTGAAGTTGGCTGGAATCAAATGGCTTTGCCTTCACGTGCATTAACGATCAAGAGTGCAACTTCATCCGATGAGTTCACAAATGTTCTTGATGAGTTTGGTCAGATTGTGATTCCTCGTGGAATCGTTGCTCCAACACTTACTTTGTGGCGTGCCCCTACTGATAATGATCGCATCGGGCATATTGCAACTAAATGGAATCGATGGGGTTTGCGCGATATGGATCGCACTGACTGTGTTGTTTCACAAAACCGCTCCAGCGCGAAAATCACAAATACGTGGCAGACAAGCACTGGCTTTAAAATTAAGCATGTCCAAGTAATTACCCCTGTTGCCGATGGTTTCAGAGTTAAAGAAACTGTGACGTTGCCTAAAGCCCTCGATGATGTGGCACGCGTTGGAATTAACTTCGAACTCGATGGTGCATTGAGTGATGTAACTTGGTTTGGTTCAGGCCCACACGAGTCATATCCCGATCGTAAAATCGCTCGGATTCATCGCTTTGTTTCTACAGTTGCTGGCCAATATGTTCCATACGTACGCCCCCAGGAAAATAGTGGGCACAATGCAGTTCGTTGGTTTGAAGCCACAGATGCATCCGGGCATGGAGTTCGAGTACAGATGGGTAAGCCTTTACAGGTATCGGTAACACCTAACCGGGCCGTTGATTTAGCCGATGCAACACATGACGTTGAAGTCAAAGCTTGCGGCAATGTTGTCGTTCATATCGATGGTGCACATCGTGGAGTTGGAACCGCATCATGTGGTCCAGACACCATTGCTAAATACATCATCAAACCCGGTATTCATACCTGGGAATGGACGCTCACTTCAATCTAAATTCAGTGGCCAACCAATGGCGATTGGATACTTACAACTACGACCATCACCTGATGATTTGCCGCGCGCGCGTCGCCACATCCAAGGCAGTGCGAAAGTAATAAACCAGAGCGTCGTGACAAGTGCACGAAAGACTTTAGGTTCTGGTTTTGCTGGTGGTAAAGGTTCGCGCCATCCTGCGTCAAATGGTAGATCTAAGATCTCAAGAACGGCTTGTGCAACTCGGTCATGACCAATTGCATTCAGGTGCAAGCGATCGAAAGCTAAGAATCTACGGTCACTGAATGCAGGTTCTTCATTTGCATCTGCCACGATTGCACCTACTTCAAATGCAACTGCACGCACATTCTTGTTAAATGCGCTAAAACGTTCTTCCCACATTTTTGCAGATCGGCCGGTATTGCCCGTTCTTTCTAAAACGGTAAAGAGCAAAACCGTGGCACCTGATGAGGCTATGCGACGAACTGCATCTGCATATTGCGCTAAAACTATTTCAGCTTTGTATCCAGGTCTAATTACATCGTTTGCACCTGCATGGAAAGAGATAAGGGTTTCTGGTCCAGTTACTTGATCAAGGGCTGGTGTTATTTGTTCGTCGATAACTTGTTGAACAAGTTTTCCGCGGATAGCTAAGTTGGCATATGAGAAATCTGGATGCGCAGTTGACATCACATCGGCAACACGGTCAGCCCATCCACGATAATGGCCATGGATTTTTTCATCACACATGCCTTCGGTATATGAATCCCCAAGAGCGATAAAACGTGCGTAAGCCACTTAATTACCCCTTACGGCGTGCCTGGTCTATATGGAATAGCGCGATTGAAGTTGCAACGGAGGCGTTGAGTGATTCAGTTGATGCGCTGATTGGAATTGAGATAACAAGATCACACTTTTCACGAGTCAATCGTGCAAGACCTTTTCCTTCGCTGCCAACAACTACCATGATTGGCTCTGCTGCAACTTTCATCGCAGAGATTGTGTCATCTGATTCGCCATCAAGACCAACAACAAATAGACCTTCTTTTTTAGCGGCATCTATCGTGCGAGCTAAGTTAGTTACCTGTGCAATTGGCATTCTTGCGGCAGCTCCTGCCGATGCTTTCCAAGCAGATGCAGTCATCGCAGCTGCGCGACGTTCGGTCATAAGAACACCGGCTGCACCAAATGCTGCAGCGCTTCGAACAATTGCACCTAAGTTACGTGGATCAGTTACGCCATCGAGTGCAACAATTAACGCTGGATACTTTGCGCGTTGCATGATCTCTTCGAAAGAAGAGTATTGATAAGGCTTAATTGCAAGAATAATTCCCTGACTATTAGGAGATATGCCTTCAACTTCGGCTCGGTGAGCTTCGCGAATTGGAAGACCTAAATGAAGTGCAAGCTTTAAAGACTCTGCAACGCGATCATCTACATCGATGCTACGTGCAACTAGTAACTCAGTTGCTGGAACGGCCTCGCGTAGCGCTTCTAGAACTGCGTTTCGACCGGCAACAATTTCACCACGTGGACGATCACCACGTGGAGCACGTGAAGGAGTTGTACGAGCAATAGTTGTCGCGCGTGGACTCGTAGAACGCGCAGTAGTTGCACGACCTGCTGGAGTACGTGTGGCTTTCTTCTCAGCGGCTTTCTTGCGCTTAGCAGCTGCGTGATAAGGACGATCTTCAGCCTTTGGTGTTGGGCCTTTTCCACTTAAACGCTTTTTATTCTTACCGCCAGTGCCAGCTGATGGCCCCTTTTTAGATTGGCGAATTGCGCCCTTGCGTGCTGAATTACCGGCCATGGTTAGCTCTTCTCTTCAATCGACCAACGTGGCCCTTGTGCAGTGTCTTCAATTGTAATTCCTAATTCAAGGAGGCCATCACGGATGGCATCTGATGCAGCAAAATCTTTGCGTTCGCGCGCAGCCGTACGCTCTTGAAGCGCCAACTTAATAACTCCATCAAGGGCAGCATCGAGATTCTTACTTGAACCTTGCGCGTAATTTGAATCAAATGGGTCGCAGCCAAGAATCTGCAATGCACCACGGATTTCACCGGCCGTCTTAGCGATAACTGACTTATCGCCATCGGTAATGGCTTGATTTCCAAGGCGCAGATTCTCTGAAATCGATGCAAGGCCGGAAGGAACCGCTAGATCATCATTCATCGCTGCGCAAAACGCATCATTAATTGCAGGTGTTGGTTGTGCACCTAAAATTTCGGTAGCACGGATTAAGAAGTTTTCGATTCGGCGAAATGCAACTGCTGATTCATCCAATGCTGACTCAGAATATTCAAGCATCGAGCGATAGTGCGCACTGCCTAAATACCAACGAAGCTCAATTCCTCGAACGCGCTGCAAAATAACATCAACTTGCATTGTGTTGCCGAGCGACTTGCTCATTTTTTCACCTGACTGGGTAACCCAAGCATTGTGCAACCAACGGTTAGCAAATTTATAACCTGCCGCCTCGGATTGTGCAATCTCATTTTCGTGGTGAGGGAAAACTAAATCTAAACCGCCGCCGTGGATATCAAAGGCCTCGCCTAAATATTCATGCGCCATTGCAGAACATTCGAGGTGCCAACCTGGGCGGCCATTACCCCATGGTGTTGGCCATGATGGCTCGCCAACTTTGGCGCCTTTCCACAGTGCAAAATCCCTTGGATCTCTTTTAAATTGTTGATCCGCGTCAGCCGCGGGTTGCAAGTCGTCTAATTTTTGTCCTGACAAAGTTAAGTAACGTTCTAATTTACGGACCTCTAAATAAATATCGCCATTTCCTGGAGCGTAGGCTGCACCGTTATCAATAAGGATCTGCATGAGTTCGACCATCTGTGTGATGTGGCCAGTTGCGCGAGGTTCATACGTTGGTGGCAAAACATTAAGGGATGCGAATGCTTGCGTAAAAATGCGTTCGTATTTCATCGCTAACGCCCACCACTGCATTTTTTCGTGGACAGCTTTATGTAAAATCTTGTCATCGATATCAGTGACATTACGGATGAAAGTTACGTCATAACCCAACCAAGTTAACCAGCGACGCAATATGTCAAAGTTAATTGCACTTCGCACGTGTCCGATATGTGGATGTGATTGCACGGTTGCACCACAGACATAGATAGAGACCTGACCCGGTATAAGTGGCTTAAAAACGCCTACTTCGCGGGTTGCAGTGTCATATAAATGCAGTGCGGACATTTGGTAATTCTATCGCTTATAAACCAGGGCAGTTGCAATGGCCGCGATGCCTTTGCCTTCGCCCGTTAATCCCATTCCATCGGTTGTTGTTGCAGAGACTGAAATTTGTGCGCCATGAAGGGCCGCTGAAATCGCTTCAATTGCTTCGGCGCGACGTTTGCCTATCTTGGGACGATTACCGATTATCTGCACGGTGACATTTGAAATACTAAATCCAGCTTGGGTAATTAATAAATAAGTTTCCTGCATTAACTTCGTTCCAGAAGCACCTGCATATTCGAGGCGATCGGTTCCAAAATTGCTTCCAAGATCACCCAACTGAGTAGCTGCAAATAACGCATCGCAAATTGCGTGGGCTGCAACATCGCCGTCGGAATGTCCTTCGACACCTTCTTCATCCGGCCAGTACAAGCCAGCGAGCCACATTGGACGGCCTAAACCAAATGCATGTGCATCAGTTCCAATACCAGTACGAAAATCAGCACCCAAACCTAGAAAACTATGAGCGGTATTGAGATCTGCAGGAGTAGTAATTTTCAGGGCACGTTCTTCGCCATTTACAACTTTAACTTTGCCACCAATTAATTCAATCAATGCAGCATCATCGGTTGCTTCACTTGCAGATGCATGAGCCTCACAGAGTGCTGAAGTTTTAAAACCCTGAGGGGTTTGAATACTGACTAGAGATGCACGATCAGGAGTTGATACAACTAAACCATCTTTATCAACGATTTTTATTGTGTCTTTAACTGCAAGTGCAGGAACTACTGCGATGTGACCTTCTAATAGAGCTGCAATGATTCGACGAGCCAAATCCGTGCTGGCCAATGCCCGCGCGGCGTCATGAACTAACACATAGTCACCCGTTGCTGCAGCTAAGCCGTTTCTCACACTTGCCGAACGTGTAGAACCACCAGTAACAACGATTACTCCGTCACCGAGCATTTCGCTGATCTGCTTTTCAAATCCAGCAGGGGCAGTGACAATAATTTGATCTACAACTGGCGCAAGAGATGAAACGGCGTGCTGAAGCAAAGTTTGATCTGCTAATTGAATGAGAGCTTTCGGAAAACCAGCGCCAAATCTTTCACCACTACCCGCGGCAGCGATGATGGCGCTAATAGACATTGTTAAGAAGCGAGAACCTCGTC
>JBAXIC010000064.1:0-6145 GCA_037138575.1 Actinomycetes bacterium | reverse complement strand
CACATTATCCAAATGATGCTGCATTCTTGGATTTATGTGATGAGCTTGGTTTCTACGTAATCGGTGAAGCAAACATTGAATCACATGCTTTTATCTCCTCCATTTGTGATGATGCGAAATATCTAACTGCTTTCGTTGACCGCGTTGGTCGAATGATTCAGCGCGATATTCACCACCCAGCTGCTGTGATGTGGTCACTAGGAAATGAGTCAGGAGCTGGGACAAACCATGAAGCTGCTGCCGCATTTGCGCGCTCATTTGATCCTTCCCGCCCGCTTCATTACGAAGGTGGAATCCGTGGAAACTGGATGGGTTCACACTCTCTAACCGATGTAATTTGTCCTATGTATCCAGCAATCTCTGCGATTAAAGAGTATGCAACATCTGCAAAAGCAGATCGACCATTGATCATGTGTGAGTACTCCCATGCGATGGGAAATAGCAATGGAACGTTGGCTGAGTATTGGGAAGTAATTGAATCTACCCGTGGGTTGCAGGGTGGATTTATCTGGGAGTTTTGGGATCACGGTCCAGTTCAGACAATGCCCGATGGTTCAAAGCGCAATGCATATGGTGGTGATTACGGCGAGAAGAAGCATGATGGAAACTTCTGCTGCGATGGAATGGTCTTCCCAGATCGCACGGCTAAGCCGGCAATGGCTGAATTTAAAGCAATTGCTGCCCCTGCCAATATCAGTACAGTTAAAGCTTCGACAGGTGCATTCAAAATCTTTAATAAGCATTTCTTTAATGATTTGAGCGCCTACGAAGTTCATTGGTCAATTACTCGTGACGGTCTCATCACGGATAGTGGAAAAGTAAAACTACCTAAAGTCGCTCCACGTAAAACCGTGGCCTTTAAAGTTGTATCAAAGCATTTAGCAAAGGCCGATGGTCTAGGTGAGCGCTTAATAACCTTCACAATTATTCGGGTAGCTAGCACAGCATGGTCATCGGCGATGAGTGAAGTAGGTTGGAATCAAATGGCCCTGCCATCGCGCGCATTAACTATCAAGAGCGCAACATCATCGGATGAATTCTCTAACGTTTTAGACGAATTCGGTCAGATTAATATTCCACGAGGCGTAGTTGCACCAACGCTTACATTATGGCGAGCACCTACGGATAATGATCGCATTGGACATATTGCAACTAAGTGGAACCGATGGGGTCTGCGCGATATGGAGCGCACTGACTGTGTTGTTTCACAGAACCGCACAAGTGCAAAGATTACAAACACTTGGCAGACAAGTACTGGGTTCAAGATCAAGCATCACCAAGTAATTACTCCTGTTGCCGATGGCTTTCGGGTTAAAGAAACTGTGACGCTACCAAATGCACTTGATGATGTGGCACGCGTTGGAATTAACTTCGAACTCGACGGATCACTCACCGATCTGACATGGTTTGGTTCTGGTCCGCATGAGTCATATCCAGATCGCAAGATTGCGCGTATTCACCGCTTTGTTTCAACTATTGCCGGCCAATATGTTCCTTACGTTCGCCCGCAGGAAAATGGTGGACACAGCGGCCTCCGTTGGTTTGAAGTCACAGATGCTGCCGGACATGGCGTTCGAGTACAGATGAGCAAACCGTTACAGGTATCTGTAACGCCTAACCGCGCAGTTGATTTAGCTGATGCAACTCATGATGTTGAAGTTAAAGCATGCGGCAATGTTGTTGTTCATATTGATGGCGCGCATCGTGGAGTTGGAACGGCATCATGTGGTCCTGACACGATTGCTAAATACCTCATCAAGCCAGGTGTTCATACCTGGGAATGGACTCTCACTTCAATCTAATTTCAGTGGCCAGTGAATGGCGATGGGATATTTACAGCTGCGACCATCGCCTGATGATTTGCCGCGTGCGCGCCGCCACATCCATGGCAGTGCGAAAGTAACAAACCAGAGAACCGTGACAAGTGCGCGCAAAGCCTTTGGTTCTGGTTTTGCTGGTGGCAATGGTTCACGCCAGCCTGCATCAAATGGCAGATTTAGAATTTCAAGTACGGCCTGTGCAACTCGGTCATGTCCCATCGCATTGAGGTGTAGTCGATCGAAAGCTAAAAATCTGCGGTCGCTAAATGCCGGCTCCTCATTTGCATCTGCCACAATTGCACCTACTTCAGCTGCCACCGCCCGAACATTTCTATTAAATGCGCTGAAACGTTCTTCCCACATCTTTGCAGAGCGGCCCGTATTTCCAGTTCTTTCTAAAACCGTAAAGAGCAAAACCGTTGCACCAGAAGAAGCGATTCGACGGACTGCATCGGCATACTGCGCCAACACAACTTCGGCTTTGTATCCTGGTCTAATGACATCGTTAGCACCGGCGTGAAAAGATATAAGCGTTTCTGGACCGGTTACTTGATCTAATCCCGGCGTAATCTGTTCATCTATAACTTGCTGTACCAGTTTGCCGCGAATTGCTAAGTTTGCGTAAGTAAAGTCCGGATGCGCAGTTGCCATAACATCAGCGACGCGATCAGCCCATCCACGGTAGTGACCGTGGATTTTTTCATCACACATGCCTTCGGTATATGAATCCCCTAGAGCGATAAAACGTGCGTAAGCCACCTAATTACCCCTTACGGCGTGCCTGGTCTATATGGAATAAGGCGATTGAAGTTGCAACTGAAGCGTTCAGTGATTCGGTAGATGCGCTTATTGGAATTGAGATTACAAGATCGCATTTTTCGCGAGTTAATCGCGCCAAACCTTTTCCTTCGCTACCAACAACAACCATGATTGGCTCAGTTGCAACTTTCATCGCCGCAATTGTGTCTTCAGATTCTCCGTCAAGGCCAACAACAAATAAACCTTCTTTTTTAGCAGCATCAATTGTGCGTGCAAGGTTTGTCACTTGTGCGATTGGCATACGGGCCGCTGCTCCTGCCGATGCTTTCCATGCCGACGCCGTCATTCCTGCTGCACGACGTTCAGTCATGAGAACTCCCGCTGCACCAAAGGCAGCTGCGCTTCGAACAATGGCACCTAAGTTTCGTGGATCGGTTACGCCATCGAGTGCAACGATTAGGGCTGGATACTTTGCGCGTTGCATAATTTCTTCAAAAGAAGAGTATTGGTATGGCTTAATTGCAAGAACAATTCCTTGACTGTTAGGTGAGATTCCCTCAACTTCAGCACGGTGTGCTTCGCGAATTGGAAGACCTAAATGCAGAGCAAGTTTTAATGATTCGGCAACACGATCATCAACATCGATGCTACGTGCAACTAATAACTCTGTTGCAGGAACAGCTTCACGTAGCGCCTCTAAAACTGCGTTACGGCCGGCAACAATTTCACCTCTTGGACGATCACCACGCGGTGCACGAGAAGGTGTTGTACGTGCAATAGTTGTTGCGCGAGGACTTGTTGAACGAGGTGCAGCAGTGGCACGTCCTGCTGGCGTACGTGTTGCCTTTTTCTCGGCAGCTTTCTTTCGTTTTGCAGCTGCGTGATATGGACGATCTTCAGCCTTTGGTGTTGGGCCTTTTCCGCTTAAACGCTTTTTATTCTTGCCGCCAGTACCAGCTGAAGGCCCTTTTTTAGATTGGCGGATCGCGCCTTTGCGTGCTGAGTTTCCGGCCATGGTTAGCTCTTCTCTTCAATCGACCAACGTGGCCCTTGTGCAGTGTCTTCAATTGTAATTCCTAATTCAAGGAGCCCGTCACGGATGGCATCTGATGCAGCGAAATCCTTACGTTCACGCGCAGCTGTGCGCTGCTTCAGCGCTAACTTAATTACGCCATCAAGAGCATCGGTCAGATTTGCATCTGAGCCCTGGCTGAAATTTGAATCAAATGGATCGCAGCCCAGAATCTGTAAAGCGCCACGAATTTCTCCGGAGTTCTTAGCAATAGCGGTTTTATCGCCATCTGTGATTGCTTGATTTCCAAGGCGAAGATTCTCTGAAATCGAGGCAAGGCCCGCAGGCACCGCTAAATCATCATTCATCGCGGCGCAAAATTGATCGTTAATCGTAGGTACTGGTTGTGCACCAAGAGTTTCAGTTGCGCGTACTAAGAAGTTTTCGATTCTACGGAATGCAACCGCAGATTCATCTAAGGCTGCTTGCGAATACTCAAGCATCGAGCGATAGTGCGCGCTACCTAAATACCATCGAAGTTCGATTCCACGAACACGTTGCAAAATAGTTTCGACCTGCAATGTGTTTCCTAATGACTTGCTCATCTTTTCGCCAGATTGAGTAACCCATGCATTATGTAACCAGCGGTTTGCGAAATTATATCCAGCGGCTTCGGACTGTGCGATTTCATTTTCGTGGTGGGGGAAAACTAAATCTAACCCGCCACCATGAATATCGAACGCTTCACCTAAATACGCATGAGCCATCGCAGAACATTCAAGGTGCCAACCTGGTCGGCCTGGACCCCATGGAGTTGGCCAAGATGGGTCACCGGCTTTGGCGCCTTTCCATAAAGCAAAATCTCGTGGGTCTTTTTTAAATGAATCCTCAGAATCAGCCGAGGATTGGAGATCATCTATTTTTTGACCAGATAAAGTTAAGTAGCGCTTTAATTTGCGAACCTCTAAATAAACATCACCGTTACCTGGTGCATATGCAGAACCGTTATCAATAAGAATCTGCATAAGTTCGATCATCTGAGTGATATGACCTGTAGCTCGTGGTTCATATGTCGGTGGCAAAACATTCAATGAAGCGAAAGCTTGCGTAAAGATGCGCTCGTATTTCATGGCAACGGCCCACCATGGCGCTTTTTCATGTACGGCTTTATGCAAAATCTTGTCATCAATATCAGTGACATTGCGGATGAAAGTTACGTTATAGCCAGACCAAGTTAACCAACGGCGCAAGACGTCAAAATTAACTGCGCTGCGTATATGGCCGATATGGGGATGTGACTGCACCGTGGCACCGCAAACATAGATTGATACATGACCTGGAATAAGTGGCTTAAATACGCCTACTTCACGCGTTGCAGTGTCATATAAATGTAGTGCGGACATTTGCTAATTCTACTGCTTATAAACCAGGGCAGTTGCAATGGCGGCAATGCCCTTGCCTTCTCCTGTTAGTCCCATCCCATCAGTTGTAGTTGCAGAGACTGAAATTTGCGCACCACGAAGGGCTTCTGAAATTGCCGCGATTGCTTCGGCTCGTCGTTTTCCAATCTTGGGGCGATTGCCGATGATTTGTACGGTTACATTTGAAATCGTGAAGCCAGCTTGAGTAATCAATGAATAAGTTTCCTGCATCAACTGAGTTCCTGAGGCACCTGCGTATTCAGGGCGGTCGGTCCCAAAATTGCTTCCGAGATCACCTAACTTCGTTGCTGCAAATAAAGCATCACAAATAGCGTGCGCTGCGACGTCACCATCAGAATGTCCTTCGACACCCTCTTCATCTGGCCAGTACAAACCAGCTAGCCACAGTGGACGCCCTTGCCCAAATGCATGAGCGTCACTACCGATACCCGTGCGGAAATCTCTGTTCAAATTTAGGAAGCCCAGGGCGGTATTTAAATCTGCAGGGGTAGTAATTTTTAACGCACGATCTTCGCCCGTAATAACTTTAACTTTGGCACCCTTCGCTTCGATAAGTGCTGCATCATCAGTTGCTTCGCTCTGTGATGCATGCGCATCACGAAGCGTCGATGTTTTAAACCCTTGTGGCGTTTGAATGCTGACAAGGGTTGAGCGATCCGGAGTTGATTCAACAAAGCCCTGGTTATTAACAACTTTGATTGTGTCGATAACTGCAATTGCTGGAACAACTGCAACTTGGCCACCACGAAGCTCGGTAATAATGCGTGAAGCTAAATCAGTGCTGGACAATGCCCGCGCTGCATCATGGACTAATACGTATTCCCCGGTTGCAACCGCTAAACCATTTCGCACACTTGCCGAACGAGTTGAACCACCGGTAACGACGATGATGCCTTCGCCTAAGATTTCACTAATTTGTTTTTCAAATCCAGCCGGAGCGGTAACGATTATTTCGTCCACAACTGGGGCAAGAGATGAAACGGCATGCTCCAACAAAGTGCGATCAGCTAATTGAATAAGTGCTTTGGGAAAACCTGCGCCAAATCTTTCACCACTGCCCGCGGCAGCGATGATGGCGCTAATAGACATTGTTAAGAAGCGAGAACCTCGTC
>JBAXIC010000063.1:0-6207 GCA_037138575.1 Actinomycetes bacterium | reverse complement strand
GGCAAACCTTATTGAGCCCGCTTGCATAAGTTACTGGTCAGTAGCATTATTTGCCAATGAGCCATTACACAGCCAACCTGCGCGATATCGAATTCTGCCTCTTTGACCTACTAGGTCGCGACAAGGTTATGGGCACCTCTCTGTACGCCGACGTTGACCGCGACACTGCCATGGGCATGTTGGAAGAGATGAAGCGTTTGTGCGAAAACGATTTAGCTGAATCTTTTGTTGAAGGCGATCGCATCGGAACAGATTTTAATAAAGTGACCGGTGACGTGAAGTTGCCTGCAAGTTTTATTAAGTCATATAAAGCTTACGTTGATGGCGAGTGGTGGCGTCTTGATGCACCGGTTGATCTTGGTGGAATGAAAATCCCTCCATCAGTTCGCTGGGCAATCGCTGAAATGGTTTTGGGTTCAAACCCTTCAATTCACATCTATGCATCAGGTTACGCTTTTGCTCAAGTCGCTTACGTTTTAGGTAACGCTGATCAAAAGCAGATTGCAAAGTTAATGGTTGATAAGCACTGGGGAGCAACGATGCAGTTGACCGAACCAGATGCTGGTTCAGATGTTGGTGCCGGTCGAAGTAAAGCCGTTGATCAAGGAGATGGAACGTGGCACATCACTGGAACAAAGCGTTTTATTACTTCTGGTGATGCTGATTTGTACGAGAACATTGTTCACTTTGTACTTGCACGTCGCGAAGGTGGCGGACCAGGAACAAAAGGACTTTCACTATTTCTAATTCCTAAGTTTATGTTTGATCACACAACTGGCGAACTCGGTAAGCGCAACGGTGTTTACGTAACTAATGTTGAACACAAAATGGGTCTAAATGTTTCATCAACTTGCGAGATGAATCTTGGCGAACATGAACCTGCAGTTGGATATCTGTTGGGTGATGTTCACGAAGGTATCGCGCAGATGTTTAAAGTTATTGAATTTGCCCGCATGATGGTTGGAACCAAAGCAATTGCAACGTTATCTGCTGGTTATATGCAAGCTCTTGCTTATTCAAAGAGCCGTATTCAGGGCGGGGATATGAAAGTCATGAATGACAAAGCTTCACCGCGTGTGAGCATCATTCATCACCCAGATGTGCGCCGTTCGTTGATGGTTCAAAAGTCATACTCTGAAGGCATGCGGGCGTTAGTGCTCTACACCGCATCTATTCAAGATGAAATCGAACTGGCTGAAAAAGCTGGTGATAAAGAGCGCACAACGGACATGATTGCACTCAACGATTTATTGCTACCCGTTGTTAAGGGCTATGGATCCGAAAAGTCATGGACACTTCTTGGAACTGAATCGTTACAAACATTTGGTGGCTCGGGCTTTACTCAGGATTGGCCACTAGAGCAGTATGTTCGTGATGCAAAAATCGATACTTTGTATGAGGGCACAACTGCGATTCAAGGTCTTGATTTCTTCTTCCGCAAAGTTGTAAAAGATGGTGGACGCGCACTTGGTCTACTCGGTAAAGAAATTCAAGCATTCGCTGAATCTGGTGGAGCTAATGCATCAGAGAAGGAAGCACTCGTTAAAGCCCTTGGCGATTTAAATGCAATCGTTGGTGTTCTTGTTGGCCACGCTATGGAATCACAGAGTGATCCGGCAAAGATCTACGAAGTTGGCCTAAATACCTCGCGTTGCCTGATGGCAGTTGGCGACATCATTACGTCGTGGTTGTTACTTCGCCAAGCTGATATCGCTGCTGAGAAACTTCCAACTTCCACCGGTAAAGATAAAGATTTTTATACCGGCAAGATTGCAGCTGCACAGTTCTTTATTAAGAACTATCTGCCTCACATCACCGCCGATCGCAAAATCGTCGAATCAACTGATGGGTCAATTATGGAACTACCTGAAAGCGCTTTTTAAACCGCTATCCTTACCGGATGCTTACGCGCTATAAAGGAGAAATCCTTACTCTTCTTGGCGCTGTCTTTTTTTCTTTTAACGGTGTTATTGCCAAGTTAGTTCTCACTTCTGGACTTTCCTCTATGCGCCTAACTCAAGTGCGCTGCGGCGGAGCTTTTCTCTTTCTCGGCCTTTATATGTTCCTGCGTCACCGTGAAAAGTTGAAGGCGACAAAAGCTGAGATGCCTCATCTCTTTGTCTATGGCGTTGTTGGCTTTCTAGCGGTTCAGGCCCTGTATTTCGTTGCTATTACCCGTCTTCATGTGAGCATCGCATTGATTCTGGAGTTCACCGCGCCGATCTGGATTGTTTTGTGGCTGCGTTTTGTAAAACATAAAGTGGTTCCGCAGTTAATGTGGGTAGCAATCTTTTTGGCTTTCGGTGGTCTGGTTTTAATTGCACAAGTTTGGAAGGGCAGCACGTTAGATCCCATCGGTGTAATTGCAGCTCTTCTCGATGGAATTGTCTTGGCCGCATTTTTCTTACTCGGTGAAAAACTCACAGGAAAGCGCGATGTTGAATCGCTCATGGTTTATGGATTTGGTTTCGCCTCTGTTGGATTAGCGATTGCAATGCCTTTGTGGTCATACCCAACGCATATCTTTACCCAATCAATGAACTTGCAGGGCCGCTTTGCTGCCTACAACGCGCCAGGTTGGGTACTTATTGCATGGGTCATCATTATGGGAACGATTGTTCCGTACTTGTTAGTGGTTAATGGGCTCAAACTTTTATCAGCATCCACTAGTAGTGTTATGGGAATGGCTGAGCCTGTGCTGGCTGGAGTCTTCGCGTGGATTTGGTTATCTGAAAAGTGGAGTCTTATTCAACTAGTTGGTGGGGTTACAGTAATTGTCGGAATCATCTTGGCCGATAAGGCCCGTTCTGCTGCGCATTAATTAAGCGCCGAATACAACACCATCACTTGGAGGGGCTTCGCGCTGTTGTGTCCAGTCTTGTCCGCCGCCAGGGTTTTGTGGCATGTCATAAAAGCGTGCATAGTGCAGCTGGGCCGAAACGGTAATTGTTCGCGTAGGGCCGTTACGGTGTTTAGCAACAATTAAATCCGCTTCACCGGTTCGGTTTTGTGAATCATACATATCGTCTCGGTGTAGCAAGATAACTACGTCAGCATCCTGCTCGATAGAGCCCGATTCACGAAGATCAGAGAGCATCGGCTTTTTATCGCTACGTTGTTCAGGGCCACGGTTGAGCTGAGAGATAGCAATAACAGGGATATTTAGCTCTTTAGCCATCAATTTTAAGTGGCGAGAGAACTCAGATACTTCCTGCTGGCGGTTTTCAACGCGCTTACCTGATGACATCAACTGTAAGTAGTCGATAACAATGAGTTTTAAATTATGGCGTTGTTTTAAGCGGCGAGCTTTTGCACGGATCTCCATCATTGAAAGATTTGGAGAATCATCGATAAATAAAGGTGCTTCAGAGATTTCGCCCATACGACGTGCAAGACGTGACCATTCATCATCAGATAACGTACCTGCGCGGATATTATTTAAACCAACGCGTGCTTCGGCGGACAACATACGCATTGTGATTTCAGACTTTGACATTTCAAGAGAGAAGATGACTGAAGTCTGACCTTCATGAATCGATGCGTGGCGCGCAATATCAAGACCCAACGTTGATTTACCAACAGCAGGACGGGCAGCCAAGATAATCATGTTTCCTGGATGCAGACCATGAGTGAGAGCATCGAGATCTTTAAATCCAGTCTTTACACCTTCGATACCAACGCCTTTTGAAATCGCTTCAATCTCATCGAGTGCTTGTGGAAGTAAAGTAGATAGCTGTACGTAATCCTCTGATGCACGGCGTTCTGTAACTGCATATACCTCGGCCTGTGCTTGATCGACCATGTCATCGACTTCACCTTCGGATGTGTAACCGAGTTGCACAATTTTTGTTCCTGCTTCAACTAAGCGGCGCATGATTGCATGTTCGCGAACAATCTTCGCGTAGTAACCAGCGTTTGCAGCTGTTGGAACAGATGAAATTAATGTGTGCAGATATGGTGCACCGCCTGCGCGTGCAATATCACCGCGCTTTGTTAGTTCAGATGAAACGGTAACGGCATCAACTGGTTCGCCTCGTCCATACAAATCAATAATTGCATCGTAAATTAATTCATGTGCTGGGCGATAAAAATCGCGATCGCGAATAATTTCAATGACATCGGCAATTGCATCTTTCGATAACAACATTCCGCCAAGTACAGATTGCTCGGCGATTAAATCCTGCGGAGGAGTGCGTTCGAAATCTGCACCGATTGAACTAACGTTGTTATCGCGCGCTGGGCGGTTATTAGGAAGTTCGGCGATGCTCACGCGTATAACCTCCCATTAGCTACTGACAATTACCTCTTGCGTGGGCCTAACTTAGGCGTGAACCCCTATCGCACGCGAGAAACTCCTGGTGATGGTGGGGATAAAGCTGTGGATAAGGGGGTGGATAAGCGTGTTTTCCTGTGTACAAAGCGGTGGATGAACTGTGGGTAAGTCGGCTTAGATCTCCGGGCCGCTGAGAAAGCGCAGGTCAGAGGCGAAGGTTTTTACAGGGGGCTGTGCATAGAAGTATTTTTGGAAATCTTGAATTGTGAGATTTAGGCTCGAATTCGATCGTTGCTTGGATCAAATAGCGGTTCAGCGCAAATAGTTCCACCCCGCCAATGACCAAAAAATTCAACATCAAGCTTTGTCCCGACTTCACTCTTTTCAATCGGTAAATAGGCATATGCGATCGCTTTTTTAATTGTGTAGCCCTGACCGCCAGATTTAATTCGGCCAACGATTTCTTCGCCAATGCGAATCGGCTCTGAACCAAATGGAACACAGGTGATGTCATCAAAGGTAATGGCAACTAATTTGCGCGTGACCTTGGCCTGAGCTGCAACTGCCGCGGCCTTGCCATGGAAATTTTCTTTCTTTAAAGAAACCGCAAAACCGAGACCTGCTTCAAATGGATTTGTTTCCGAATTAATCTCACCAGCCCAAGCACGGTATCCCTTTTCAAGACGTAAGGATTCGATTGCGCGATATCCGCAAGCTTTAATGCCATGAGCCTTTCCGGCCTCCATAAGCTTTGTCCAAAGCGCTAAACCATCGGCAACATCTGCATAGAGCTCCCAACCAAGTTCACCAACATATGTAAGACGAGTTGCGCGCACTTTAATATCTGCAATTGTGATTTCTCGCGAGTGCATAAATCCAAAGGCTGCGTGTGAAAGATCTGCATCGGTAAGAGTTTGAAGAATCGTGCGCGACTTTGGACCCATAATTCCAAAACAGGCAAGCTCGCGAGTGATGTTAGTAATTTCTACTTCATCAAATGAATATTCGCGACGCATTTTTTCGAGCCACCCAAAGTCATGAACTGCAAATGCAGTGCCGGTAACAATAAGAAACTCATTGTCACCAGTTTGTGTAACTGTGTAATCAGATTCGATTCCAGCTTTTGAATTCAGAGCTTGCGTATATGTTGTTCTGCCAACGCCCTTAACAACGTTATTCGCGCAAACATAGTTAAGAAACTCAGCAGCCCGCTCCCCGTTGACACGGGCTTTGGCAAAGCTAGATTCATCAAATAAACCAGCATTATTTCGTGTTGCATGATGTTCAACCTGAACCGCATTTGACCAGTGATTTCCAAGCCAATCTTTAGGGCGCAAAGCATCGTTTCCGATATTGGTTGAATAGAAATTAACACGCTCCCATGAGGCTTTTTCGCCAAATACCGCACCGTTGGCTTTGTGCCACTCGTAAACAGGGGAAGTAAATTTTGGCCGTGCAGATTTACGCTCTTCACCTGGGTAATGGATGTCGTAATACTCTTCATAATTTTCAGTGATGCGCTGCAAAGTAAAATCAGGGGATTCATACGATGAACCGAAGCGCTTGATATCCATATGCCAGAGGTCCATCGTTGGTTCACCTGCAACAACCCATTCAGCAACTACCTTTCCGATGCCTCCAGCGCCAGCGATTCCATGTGCACAAAAACCGGCGGCGACAAAAAATCCACCGACCGATGTTTCACCAAGGCAGAACTCGTTATCCGGTGTGAAACCCTCTGGACCATTAATAAAGTTTTTGATTCCAACCTCAGACATCTTTGGTACACGCTTTTGTGAAGCTTCAGCGATATCGATGAAGCGATCCCAATCTTCAGGCAATAATGAATTGTTGAAATTTGCAGGGATATCATCGATCTTGTTGTAATCGGCAGACCAAGCCTTTGATGTGCGTTCGTACCCACCCATTAAAAG
>JBAXIC010000062.1:0-6255 GCA_037138575.1 Actinomycetes bacterium | reverse complement strand
CGGTTGATGTTCGCCTCGACAAGTTTTTTCGAGTCTTTGAAAATCACAAGTACAGTGTTATTGATCCATCTACTGAACAGCCAGAGCTAACACGCGAAGTAATTGCCGAAGGCGATGAACCATTTATCCTGCATCCAGGTGAGTTCGTTTTAGCCAGTACTTATGAAGTCATAACTTTGCCCGATGACATTGCTGGCCGCTTAGAAGGTAAATCTTCATTAGGACGACTTGGATTGCTTACTCACTCCACTGCAGGATTTATCGATCCAGGATTTAGTGGCCACATTACTTTAGAGCTTTCCAACGTTGCCAACCTGCCCGTCAAACTCTTTCCAGGGATGAAGATTGGTCAGCTCTGCTTGATTAAACTTTCATCTCCTGCCGAACACCCATATGGCAGCGAAAAGTATGGCTCTCGCTACCAAGGACAGAGAGGCCCAACCCCCTCACGCTCATTCTTAAACTTCCATAAATCTAAAATTCAGTAAATCACAGGAATGAATCCGCTTGAAAAGCGGTTTAATTAGGTATGACTACAACACTGATTGTTCTTGGAGTTATCGCTCTATTCGTCCTATTTTTTGTTGCGCAGTACAACCGCCTCATTCGTCTGAATATCTCAGTCAACGAGGCATGGGCACAGATTGAAGTGCAGTTAAAGCGCCGTGCAGATTTGATTCCTAACTTGGTAGAAACAGTCAAGGGATATGCAAAGCACGAGCAATCAACTTTTGATGCAGTTGTTGCTGCGCGCGCAAAGGCCACAACAGCCACAACTGTTGCTGACACTGCAGCTGCCGATGGAATGTTGACTCAGGCTCTGCGCGGATTGTTAGCCGTAGCTGAGGCTTATCCAGATCTAAAAGCATCTTCTAACTTCATGGCTTTGCAAGAAGAGCTATCTACGACTGAAAATAAAGTTGCATTCAGCCGCCAGTTTTATAACGACAACGTGCGCTCGCTCAATACTGCTGTAAAGACCGTACCAACTAACTTCTTTGCAGGTTTTGCAAAGGTAACTGAGCGCGAATTTTACGAAGTTGAAGATCCACAAGATCGCAAAGCACCGAACGTTAAGTTTTAATGAACTTTAGAACCCAGCAAGCGGCTAATCGCCGCAAGACAATCGGGCTGCTCATGGGAATGGGTGTTCTCGTTTGGCTTGTGGCATTTGCCGCCCTTACATATTTTGGTCAATCAACTACTGCGATTGTTCCAATAGCAGTAGGTATCGCATTAGTTTCTGTATGGGGATCGTATTACGGCTCAGATAAATTAGTTTTAACAATGACCGGTGCAAAGTTAATTCAAGAATCCGATAATCCAAAGCTATTTAATTTGATTCAAGAAGTAACGATTGCCAGTGGTTTACCGATGCCCAAAGTTGCAATCGTTGTAGATAACGCACCTAATGCTTTTGCAACTGGGCGAAATCAAGAGCACGCGCTCATTGCATTTACTACTGGAATTCTGGAAGCCATGGATCGCGATCAACTCCAAGGGGTTATTGCGCATGAGATGGCGCACGTTGCAAACCGTGACACTTTAGTTTCAGCTGTTGCTGCTACGACGGCGGGAGCCATTGCGATCTTGAGCGATATGTTGATGCGAATGATGTGGTTCGGCGGTGGCCGAGATCGCGACCGCGACAACAATGGCAATCCAATCGCCCTAATTTTTTCACTGCTCATTTTGATTTTGGCACCACTTGCTGCAGTGCTTTTGAAATCAGCTATCTCACGAAAGCGTGAATCTTTAGCCGACGCAACTGCCGTCGCCTTCACACGCAACCCGGCAGGTCTGCGCAGTGCACTTGAAGTATTAGCTGCGGATTCAACTGTTGTACGTCAGAAATCAAATTCAATTGCACACATTTGGATTGAATCCCCACTGGATGGGAAAGCGGTTTCTAAACTATTTTCAACTCACCCACCAATTGCCGAGCGAATTGCTGTATTAAAAGCTATGGAATCTCTTAACTAAGCTTTTTCTGTTGGGAAGAATAAAGTAAAAGTAGTTCCTTGGCCTGGCTTTGAGGCCACACCTACTTTGCCTCCATGTGCCTGCATTACTGAATCAACGATAGATAAACCGAGCCCGCTACCTTCTTGGCTTGTTCGCTGACGCGAAGGATCAGCGCGAAAGAAGCGTTCGAAGATTCGTTTCTGATCTGCTTCACTTAAACCCGGTCCGCTGTCGGAAACTGAAATATAGGCACCATCTTCTTCTTCGCGAGCTAAAACGTGAATCGAAGTTCCTAAAGGTGTGTGCACACGTGCGTTAGCAAGCAAGTTTGTCATTACTTGATATATGCGCCCGGAATCACCGAGAATAAAAAGCTCTTTTGGCATTTCTACTGTAATTGGATGTTGGGGACCTGCAGCCGAGGCGGAAGCAACTGTTTCTTCAATAATGTGTGAAATATCGACGGGCTTATTTTCAATTGCACGTGATTGATCGAGGCGGGCAAGTAAAAGTAAATCTTCAACCAAGGTTCCCATTCGAACGGATTCTTTTTCAATACGCCCAAGTAGCTCTTTAGTTTTTTCACCATCTGGTACCGCGCCTTGGCGATGTAGTTCAGCAAATCCGCGAATTGATGTTAACGGTGTGCGAAGCTCATGACTAGCATCAGCGACGAATCTGCGTAGTTTTTCTTCAATTTCAGTTCGAACAGCAAATGATTCTTCAATGCGCTCTAGCATTGTATTAAGTGAAGTGCTTAAGCGACCGACTTCAGTGTCTGGCTCAAAGTTTTCAAGACGCGCAGATAAATCACCAGCAGCGATCTTTTCAGCCGTAACTTCTACATCTTCTAAAGGTTTCATACTCAGTTTGATTACTTGGCGGGCTGCAAAACCAATAAGCAGTAAGACAATTAGGCCGATAAACCAGAAAATTCGATTGATCTTATGCATAGTTAGATCGAAATCAGAAAGAGATTGAGCCACAATTACCGACCCTGTCGATGAGGGCAGAACCTGAGCTACGACGCGAAAATCTGCACCCGGTGTTTCCAAACTAAACGGTCTGTCCCCAAGTGCAGAAATCATTTTTGGAGTCCAGCCAATAATAAAATCAGAGATTCGATTTGCATTTAAATCTCCACCGATTCCACCCACAAATGCCCCGTTTTTATCTAAAAGTGTGACCGAGGTAGATGTCGGGATGCGATTTAGAGGAGTAACTGCTCCATTCGCGGCACGCTTTGGGACATGTGCAACGCCATCATCATTATTTGGATTTACTTCCTCATCATTTGCGATACCAGCTTGATTCAAGCGCGCAGAAGTACCACCAACAACGCTGTTTAGTTGATCATCGATTTGACCAATCAAATAGCCATGTAAAGCACTTTGAGCGACAAGTCCTGCGCCAATAAACCCAATCGCAGAGAGCACAAGTACGCCCGCAGTTAAGCGGTTGCGGAGTGACCAATTACGAACGGGGGAGTTCATTTCTATTACTTAGGCGGCATTCGTAAGCGATAGCCGACACCACGCACTGTATGAATAAGTGGCGGATCAAATGCATCAATCTTCTTGCGAAGATAAGAGATATAAGTTTCTACGATTCCAGCATCTCCACGGAAGTCGTACTGCCAAACGTGATCCAAAATCTGTGACTTTGAAACAACTCGATCGGCGTTAATAATTAAATACCGTATTAATGCAAACTCAGTTGGAGATAGATCAAGAAGATTGCCAGCACGACGTACTTCGTGTGTTGCTTCATCGAGTTCAAGATCGGCAAAGCGCATCTTTTCATCATCAATTTCAATGTGATCAACGCCGGTGCGACGAAGCAGTGCACGCAAACGAGCCACTAACTCTTCAAGTGAAAACGGTTTAGTCATGTAATCATCGCCACCAAGAGTTAAACCTTTAACTTTATCTTCCATGCCATCTTTAGCAGTTAAGAAAAGAACTCCCGTATCAACACCTTCGTTGCGAATTTTCTTACAGACTTCGAAGCCATCAAGATCGGGCAACATGACATCTAGAACCATTGCATGAGGTTTGAACTCTTCAGCCATCGCCAATGCTTGTGCACCATTTGCTGCGGTGCGTACGTCGAATCCAACAAAGCGAAGGCTTGTCGAAATCAATTCACTAATACTTGATTCATCGTCAACGACGAGAATGCGTTGCATTGTCTTTTCAGCAGTTGTGGTCATGGCCCAACAATGCTCCCATCGGCTGGGAGATTCCTGAGAATAGACTCGGGATTAGCCCTTAACTGAGCGAAGAAGGACCTGGGCTACGTCTAGAACCTCCATGGATGACTCTCGAGAGCTCATTCCATCGGTAGTCATGACGCGACAGAAAGGACAGGCAACGGCCAGCTCTTGGGCACCAGTGCCAATCGCTTCATCAACGCGATTGAGGTTAATACGAGTTCCGATCTTTTCTTCCATCCACATACGGCCGCCACCGGCGCCACAACAAAATGATCGCTCTTTATTACGTGGCATCTCAGTCAGGTTTGCACCAGTTGCTTCAAGAATTTCACGTGGAGGTTGATAGATCTCATTATGCCGGCCCAAGTAGCAAGGGTCGTGATACGTCATTGCAGTGTGGCTCATCTTTACCGGCAGCAATTTCTTTTCACGAATTAATTGATTAAGCAGTTGAGTGTGGTGAACCATCTCAAGTTCAAAACCACTTTGTGCGTAATCGCGCCCAATTGTTGTAAAGCAATGGGGACACGTAACAACAACTTTCTTTTTACCTTTTGGTCGATCAGCAAATACTTCCTTAAATGTTTCAATGTTTTCACCAGCCATGATTTGATAAAGAAACTCATTTCCGGCCCGACGTGCAGGGTCTCCAGTACAAGTTTCTTTCTTCCCAAGGACTGCAAATTCGACACCAGCAATGTAAAGAAGTTCTGCAACTGCCTTTGTAGTTTTGCGTGCACGTTCATCATATGCACCTGCACACCCTACCCAGAACAAGTATTCAACTTCATCGGGCAATACACCTTCAACTACGCGGATTGGGAAATCACATTCAGCAATCCATGCTTCGCGATCATTCTTATTTGCACCCCAAGGATTACCAGATTGTTCAAGGTTTCGGAAAGTTCCGCCAAGCTCGCTAGGAAAATCAGATTCAACCATTACTTGGTAACGGCGCATATTAACGATGTGATCAATGTGTTCGATATCAACTGGGCATTCATTTACGCAAGCTCCACATGATGTACAAGACCACAAAATATCAGATGTAATTGCGGCGTTTTCACCGACCATCGCTTCTGTTTCAACAGTCTTAGCAAAGGCGTGATCGCGCATAGCCATGATTAAAAGCTTTGGAGATAGCGGTTTTTCAGTGTGCCAGGCTGGGCATTGAGACTGACAGCGGCCGCACTCTGTACAGGAAGTCATATCCAACAAACCCTTCCAGGTTATGTCAGCGCGAGTTCCCAAACCAAAAACATCGTCATCCTTTGGATCTTCAAAGTTAACAACTTCACCATGCGACAACATTTCAGGCAGTGGCCCAAGTGAGGATTTTCCATTGGCGTTACGGCGGAAGAAAATATTGAAAGGTGCCAAGAATCGGTGCCAAGCAACACCCATGGTTAAGTTTGATGCAATAACAATGAACCACGTCATTGAACCGATAATTTTAATCGCTGCAACTAATTGAATCGTTGAAGTTAACTGCGTCAAAGTCCAAGACTTAAAGATCTTGGCAACAAACCACGTTGTAACAAAATGGCGATTCCATGTAGTTTCTTCTGAAAGCGCACCTTCAAGACCGCGCAATGCGATTACGCAGAAAACAATAAGCAAGATTGTGAATTCGACGTAGTAAGCCTTAACCATTCCGCTGCCATAAAAACGTGAACGCTTGTTGCGTAAACGTGTGACTTGGCGAATTCCAATTAAAGTAACAATTCCGATTCCAGTTGCCCAAGCAATAAGTTCGGTGATGTACTCGTAAATCCAAAGGTGTCCGATCAGTGGAAGCGCAAAACGAGGATTAATTAGCTGGCCATACGCCGTAATAAGTGTTCCAAATAGAACGACGAAGCCGACCATGACAAACCAGTGGGCAAAACCAACAACAGTAAAATTAAACATCTTGGTATGGCCAAAGATTTCACGCAGAGCCATACGTAGGCGTGTGCCCTTATCGTTGCCACGAGTTGGATCAGCTGCACCTTTTTTGTAGATACCTATTAACTGTCGAGTTCGGACAGTAATAAGACCTAGGGCGAAAAGAGTGATTCCATACGAGAGCACGG
>JBAXIC010000061.1:0-6524 GCA_037138575.1 Actinomycetes bacterium | reverse complement strand
CTCAAGCCCCAACCCCTTGGAGCAAGGCTGAAGTTGTAGAGGCGTTTATGTCCGCGCTCGCTTTAGAGAGTCGCTAATTTAGGGCGTAATTAAATGCACGGATGCGGCTTTTAGTGCTGCCGCGAGTGCAGGTGGCGGGGGCGCATCTGTAACTAAATATGTTGCAGCATCCAATTCGGCAACTTGAACAAATAGATCTCTTTGAAATTTTGTAGAGTCAGCGAGAATGACAACTCGAGAACAATGGCGAATCATGTCACGCAGCATTGATGCTTCGGAGAAGTTGCTTATGCTAAAACCTTTTTCCGTCGAGACTGCCCCCAGCGAAAAGATTCCCCAATCTGCACGAATATCAAAGTGTTCTTTATCTCGGTTGTTGTAAAAACCGACACTTCCGATGGTTGCGTTAGAGCTACCTAATAAAGTGCCACCAAAAATATGGAGAGCCCGGTATGAAGAAGGGGCAAGCTCCTTTGGAATAAGGAGGTTGTTCGTCGCGACTGTGAGGCCACGGTGATTTGCTAGATGCTTAGCGAAAGCCAATGTAGTTGTTCCAGCGTTAATCATTATCACCGAGTCATTCGGGATTAACGCGGCTGCCAAACCGCCTATTGTGTCTTTTGCCTGAATTTGTACCTTTAGGCGCAAGTCCACATTTGAATCATTTCCGACGAAATTATTCTTGACTGCCCCGCCGTGCGTTTTGATGAGGATTTGCTCAGCCTCTAAATCGCTCAGATCTCGCCGGATGGTGTCCAGAGAAACTTCAAACTTGCTTGCCAATTCGGCAACGGTTGCTTCCCCAGCAGCATTGACGAACCTCCCGATAGCCGTTTTTCGAGTGACGGCAAGTTTCTTGCTGCTGTTCTCGATCGGCGTTGTGCTGTTTTTTGCTGCGCTCACGCGCTTATTATCGCCCTTAGTGGCGATGGATTTAAACCCATTCGTGTCGGCCATTTTTGCCCCTTCACCAATCCTGCCTTTTTAGGCTGAAATCTCTTTTGAAATAACAATTCTGTTATCTCTGATTTTTCCCCAAAATCTTCTTGACTTAGTGCTCAAACTTAGTTACCTTTCCAAAACAGCAAAAAAATGCATAATAACGAATTATCATGCATTTTAACTTACGGGAGGCAATATGAGCAATGCAAGAACAGGGTTCTTAAAGTCGCGGAAGATTGTGACTTTGGCCCTTATTACCAGCGCAGCAATGGTTTTCGGCTACTCAGCCCCAGCCCATGCCGCTTCAAGCGTAACAATTCAATTTTCACAGTGGTGGGAGCCAGAGCTTCCTGCAGGTGCTCTTCGGGGGATCATCGACACATTCGAAAAGCAAAATCCAGGAATCAAAGTCCAACTTGTAAGTGGTCCATATTCAGCAACTAAGAGCCAGACAATCGCTGGTGCCGCAACCGGCACGATGTCTGATGTCGTTGGTCTAGATGGAGCTTGGGTTAGTGATCTTGCAAAGCAAGGTGCCCTCGCAAACCTAGATACCGCATTCAATCGCGTAAAGTTCCCAGTTGCACAGTTGGCTGGAAAGATCAAAGTACACAACAGCACCTACATGGTCCCTGTTGTTAACTACATCTACCCACTTTTCACAAACGATGATCTTCTAAAGAAGGCCGGCGTAACTTCAGCTCCCGCAAACCGCACGCAATTTGCGGCTGCAGCAAAAGCAATCTCAGCCCTCGGTGGAAATACAAAGGGTTGGGTAATTCCTCTATCTCAGACAAACCCAAATGGAATTCAGAATGACATCATGTCACTCGTATGGGCTTCAGGTGGTTCCATGCTCAAGGGAGGAAAGCCAAATCTCGTAGGTAATGCTGCAGTTAAATCCACAATCACATTTGTGAAAAGCATGTGGGATGCAGGCTCAATTACACCAGGAGCATTCACTTTGTCCGAGCCAGACAAGGTTACTGAATTCACAAACGGCCGTGCTGGAATGATGATTGACTCACTTTCACATATCACTCAAATAAAGAAGGCTGACGCCAACTTACATTTCAGCATCCACGCACTTCCAGTCGTTGATGGATATACCGGCAAGGGCGGAATTCCATACGCATCATGGGGTATCGGGGTTGCCAAAACATCAAAGTACCCTGTTCAAGCTGCGAAGCTCTTGGCGTACTTGATGAGTACCCCAGTGAATACAAAGCTTGCAGATCTCGGTCACGCTTTCCCAGGAAATACTTTGTCAGTTCCAACTTGGGTTTCAACCGACGATATGTTCAAGACCGCATTCACGATCTACCAAAGCGGTTACCCAGCTAATGAGTTCACAGGACTTCCAAAAGCTGAAGATCTAATGCTGCAGTTTGACACACCATTCCAGAAATACTTGAGTGGCTCAATCACCGCAGATGCAATGTTGGCTGCAGCCCAGAAGGCTTGGTTGGCAGACTTCTAAAGACCGAATGAGAGTGGAGCACCGTGTTGCGTTTGAAAACCAACGGGACACGGTGCTTCTTTAATGATAAACATCAACAATGATAGGTAGAAATGACTAGCCCCGCACTGCAACAAAAACTTAAGCGACAAACCAAGCTTAAGCGACGAATCGAGCCATTCGTCTATTTGTCGCCAACCATAACGCTTCTTCTCGTACTAATGGTGATACCTGTTGCATTGGTAATTAGATATTCATTCTTTGACAACGTAATTATGAATGAATTTCCAAAATTTGTGGGACTGCACAATTACCTTGTTGTCTTACAGGACCCCACTTTTCAAATTGCGGTTAAGAACACAATTTGGTTCACACTCGGTAGCGTAATAGCTCACTTGGTTCTCGGGTTATGCTTCTCGTTACTTCTTAATTCTCCTGCAATCGGGATGATAACAAAATCGATTTTCAGAATGATTTACATTTTGCCTTGGATCTTCACGGTTGCAATTGTTGCGATCTTATGGCGCATGATCTTGGACCCAGTCGGTGTTTTGAATTATTGGCTTATAAAGCTTGGACTTATTCATACTGGCGTTCAATGGCTTTCAAGCCCTAAAACTGCACTCTTGGCTGTCATAGTCATAAATATATGGGCGGGCTACCCTTTTTATATGATGAGCCTTTTAGCTGGCATACAGGGAATTAGTAAAGATTTGTATGAAGCTGCAAGGGTTGATGGTGCAAATTGGGTTCAAACCTTTCTTAACATAACGCTCCCACAGCTAAAGCCAATAATTTTGAGTATGTCAGTTCTCGATATAATTTGGACTTCGCAGCAGTTCGCGATGGTTTGGATGACAACTGGTGGTGGTCCAATTACTAGTACCCAAATGATCGGCATTTACACTTATCAGCAAGCATTTGGACGATATGAGTTTGCACTTGCTTCTACAAGCGCAGTCCTCTTGTTGGTTGCTTCGATAATATTTTCTGTTGTTTATGGTCGACTACAGCGTAGGCAAGACTAAGATGAATAAACTTTCAGAGCGCACAAAAATGTGGCGCAAAATACTTGTTATTGCTGGGTTAATTCCCGGAGCACTTTTCGCGGGTTTTCCCATAGTCTGGATGTTTTCAAATTCATTTAAGTCTAACTCGGAAATTTTCGCCTATCCACCTAAATTTCTGGCGAAACATTTATCATTCAACGCCTACACTTCCATTTTTAGCGATCCCGAAAAGATCCGTTTTTTTATCAATAGCTATGGGATAGCTTTGGCTGTAACAGTTCTGACGCTTTTGGTATCCATCCCGGCTGCGTTCACTTTCAGTCGTTATAATTTCAAATTTAAGAAAGTTCTCAATGGAGTAATTATAAGTCTTCAATCAATTCCCCCAATTACTTTAATGATTCCTTATTTTGCACTAATTGTGAAACTTCGCATGTATAACACGTATCAGGGTTTAATCCTGACATATATGGTCTTTACCTTGCCCTACGCAATCATCATGTTAACGGGTTACTTCAATACGTTACCGCGCGAACTAGACGAGGCAGTGAAAATCGACGGAGGCAGTGCCATGACTGCGTTGTGGAGAATCCTAGTTCCCATATCCATTCCTGGCATTGTCACTGTCGGTATCTATAACTTCATGATTTGCTGGAATGAATTCTTATTTGCACTCACCTTAACCAAAACGAATGAAATGCGTACGGTACCTGTTGGCATTCAACTTTTAATGGGCCAGCATGCTTACAAATGGAATGAAATGATGTCAATGAGCGTTCTTGGCTGTTTGCCGGTTCTAGTTCTATTCCTATTCTTTCAACGATACTTCATAGGGGGTTTAACTTCGGGTTCAGTAAAAAATTAAAAGATAATCAAAATCAATCAAACCTAGAGGAGTACATGTGTTAATCACAGGAAAACAGTTACTAGATGTTGCGAATAAGCATAACTTTGCCATTCCTGCATTCAACATAAGCGACTATGCGATGTTAAACGGAATCATCGAAATTAGCGAAGAAATGAAAGCACCTTTAATTATTGCTATTCATCCAGATGAACTTAAACATATTGGCTCGGATGTGATGTTCTCTATTATCGCCAAATCACATAAAGCGTCGGTGCCTGTGACAATTCACTATGACCATGGAACCACTTTCGCTCACATGATGGAATCTGTTCAGACGGGCTTCACTTCGGCGATGATTGACGGTTCACTACTTCCTTTCGAGGAGAACGTAGCGATCACTAGGAAGACGGTTGATGCCCTTAGACTCGTTAATGTTTCAGTTGAGGGAGAACTCGGCACAATCGGTGCTAATGACAGCTACGGCGAGGCTGGGGCGGCGGAGATCATTTATACGACTCCAAAAGATGCTCGTATCTTTGTTGAGGAAACAGCTGTCGACAGTCTTGCAATAGCCATAGGTACTAGCCACGGGCTCTATCCTGTTGATGTGAAGCCAAAATTGCGCATTGATTTACTTAAGGAAATCAAGGCTGACCTTGGAATCCCACTAGTACTTCACGGGGGATCAAGTAATGCGGATAGTGAGATTGCGGAAGCGGTCAAATACGGCATTAATAAAATCAATATTTCGAGCGATATTAAAGTGGCTTATCAGGACAAGATGCGCGAAGTGCTCAGCAATCCAAAATTGCGCGAGCCAAATGTCATCCAACCTGCATGTATCGCAGCAATGAAAGTTGTTGCTCGTG
This sequence comes from Actinomycetes bacterium, assembly GCA_037138575.1. Lineage (GTDB taxonomy): Bacteria > Actinomycetota > Actinomycetes > Nanopelagicales > Nanopelagicaceae > Planktophila. The sequence goes on along the minus strand of JBAXIC010000061.1, from coordinate 1,397 downwards.
CGAAAATTGAACTTTTCAATGCTTCAGGAAAAGCTAGCTTGTATTAATTCTATGCCTGAATTTAGAAGTGAGTTAATTGTTCTCGGCCTCGGTGGCACTGTTGACTACGAAATTAAGTGGGACAACAGTGTCTTCCAAGGGCTTATTGATTCATTTCAAATACGATTGAGTGAAATTGCCACAAGCGAGGTCATCACAACCGAAAGAGAATTAGTTTGTAACATTCTTGCCTATTTAAAAAACTCCGCGGGTGGAGAACGACAACTTGATAATTCTGAGATAGTAAAAATATTTAGTAACCGCTTCGAAAAGAAAATTACCCTCGGGGGTACGGGAGTCCGTGCAGCAATCTGCATGCGGAAATTTGGAATTACATCCACTCTTCATCTTGTGAGCATAGATGACTACGTCCGGAAATTGCTCCCACGAGACTGTCCTTACATTTGTAGCTCTGACGTGGACACTTTGGATCCGCATTTGATTGTTCAATTCAGCGAAAAGACTTCCCTATATGTTGAAGGAATTCACATAAGTCCTTCACGCGCGGATCGAATCATTATTACTTGTGATCCGCCAAATGAAATTCTTGAATTAAGCGCGAAGTTAACTGAAACACTTAAAAAAGCTAAGATATTTCTAATTTCTGGGTTTAACTCTATTCACAACGAATCTTTACTTAAATTGCGCTTAAATGAAATCGAGGAGTATTCAGAGTCGCTTCCGGAGGGCTCGTACGTTTTCTTTGAGGACGCCGGATATCACAGACCAGAATTTCGACCAATTGTTATGGAGCGGATGGCCCGTCTAAGTACATTCTTCAGCATAAATGAAGAGGAACTACAAGGCTACCTGCAGAGAGACGTGGATTTTCAAGATGAGGCCAGCATAGTGTCTGCGGTTCATGATATTTCCAAGAGAATTAGCGTGCCGATTTTGATGATTCATACAAAATATTGGTCGATTGTAGTTGGCAGCAACCATGTGCGTTATGTGGATTCCCTGTTATCGGGAATCACAATGGCCACTACGAGATACATCTTTGGTGATGACTTTACTGTTGAGGATTTTGTATCAACAGGCCAGCTATCCAAGAATCAAAGAAGTTTAGAGATGGCTGACTCTATTAATAATCAACTTGCGAATTTTGGGCACTTTATTCCTGCATTTAACGCAGTTTGCGAGAGTCCAACCACAATTGGACTCGGCGACAGTTTTGTGGGGGGTTTCATTTTGGGTCTGATTAACGATTTTATTTAGGCGACATTTACTCGAACAAGGTTATGATTTGCAAGTGAGCATTTTTGAAGATATAGAAATAGCCCTAACGGCAGACAATAGAACGCTACTTGGAATAATCGGCGAACCCGGAGCAGGAAAGTCGACGCTTGTAGAGCAAA
>JBAXIC010000060.1:0-6557 GCA_037138575.1 Actinomycetes bacterium | reverse complement strand
GGCCCACTTCTAACTTTTCGGGCAAGCGGATTGCATTTTTAATGGGAACTAAATAGGCGCCGTCTTTAGGAATTAACGCGGTCTTCCATTGTGTTTTATTAATGGTGACGTTGGTGTGCAGGACTCCCCAACCATAAGTTTTGGCCGCGGCAATCTCTTTGATTTCTTCGGTGATTTTTGGTGGGGTCTTTATAAAATAGAAAGGTGCGGGGCCGCGCCATTCAAAGAGTTCACCGGTGAAGCGCAGTTCCATAGAGAAAGCCTAGGAGTGGGCTTCGGCACCTGTCAGCAAAGCAACCAATTCGCGACCGTTAGTTTCAGAAGTTCTCCGTGAGGCAACGGCACGCCCTTGACGCATCACCCAGATTAGATCTGCAAGTCCAAGAACTTCTTCAAAGTTATGGCTGATAATGATGACCGAGATTCCCTGGTCTTTCAGGGATTTAATTAATGTGTGAACCTCTGCTGATTCATTAACACCAAGTGCTGCAGTTGGCTCATCAAAGATAATGACTTTCGCTCCCCAGCCAACTGCGCGACAGATTGCAACTGCTTGACGTTGTCCGCCGGACATTGCACCTAATTCACGGTCAACAGGAAGGGTCGTGTTGTTGACTTTTGCCAACATCTCTTTCGCGCCCTTATTCATTTTGCGCTGATTAAGAACTTGCAGTGGCCAGATGCCGCTGCGAATTTCGCGTGAAAGGTAGAGGTTTTGGGCAACAGTTAATGTGTCAATCACGGCCAAATCTTGGTACACAGTTTCAATACCCAGTTCACGCGCGGCAATCGGTGAATGTATGCGTGAACTAACACCATCTACGATAATTTCACCAGTTGCTGGTTCGTGTATCCCAGAAATACATTTAATGAGAGTCGATTTACCGGCACCGTTATCACCAATGATGGCAGTTACTTGGCCGCGAGGAATGAATATATCTACACCTCGAAGTGCTTGCACGCCTCCGAAAAACTTTTCAAGTCCCTTGACTTCAATGATGTTGTCAGCCATCTACCTTCTCCATTCGTGCTTTTTTATCGCCAAAAGTGATTCCAAACTTCTTTTCAATAAGATTGATTTGAGCATGTTCGAGGTATGACTCAGAGCGCATGCACGCCAACTTTCCAGCTTCGTTGCCAATCTGTGCTGCAATTTCTAACTCATAACCTATTGCAATTGCTGCAACAAATACTGCAAGGAAGCTATCCCCGGCACCAACTGAGTTAACGACGTTTAAATCCTCACCAGTAATTCCAAAAAATCTTCCGGTGGGATCCATTCCGCAGACTCCATCTTTACCCAGAGTCAATACAACTGCCTTTGCGCCCTTAGCAATTAGCGCCCTGGCTAAATCTTGGCCAGTCCTTAATTCATCTTCAGCCGTTAATGCCCGGGCTTCTTCGTAATTCACTACCGCTATATCGCAGTATTTAATTAACTCGTGAGCTTGTTCGATAATCGGAGAAAGATTAATAATTACTTTCGCCCCAATGGAATGGGCATGATCGGCTACAGACTTGATTACTTCAATCTTTGCCTCAAGATTTAGGACAACGTACTTAACGGGATTGCCTGCAGTGATGTATTTTTCAAAGTCACCCGCATCAAGATTGTCATTGGCTCCATTAATCACAACGGTGTCATATTCACCCTGAATATTAACCTTTACGTGTCCTATACCGGTTTGTGCAGTTGGGTCGGCTGTGATGAATTCGGTACGCATGCCAGAATCACTTAGCTGTGAGGTAATTTCTCGGCCGAACACATCCGCGCCAACGCGGCCAATCAACCCAACCGATGAGTCAATTGCAAAGAGAGTTTTGGCGACGTTAAGACTTTTTCCACCCAGGTTAAATTCGAAGCCAGTACCTACTGTGTAGGTACCAAGTAAATGCTTTGAATCGAAATACGCAACTAAATCGGCGTTAATGGAGCCGAATACTGCGATATCTAGGTGAATTGGAGTTGCCATATTAAGCGCTAGTTACCTTATCCCACCAAGCAGCCGACGCTTTAAGAGCATCTCCACTTGGAAGCTTTGGATCTTCTTTAACCATCTCAGTTGCCTTTTCAATGAAGTACTTCATGCGAACAATATTCATTTCGCACTCTAGCACTGGGTTTTCGCGCACTGGATCGGTATCAAAATAGTAAGTGCCTGGATAGTTTTCACGAACTAAGTAGTAGCAGAGCTCTAGAGTCTCTGAGAAGTGAATGCTTCCAACTACTAAACCATCATCGGCCGCACCGTGTGAGTCATTTAGTTGAAGACCGAATAGTTTGTGTTCACGAAGACAAAGTGCTGCAGATTGTGCTGGATTCTCGCCGGCCATCAATAAATGACCGAAGTCCAGCGTAACGCCGACATTCTTGCGGTCAACGTCATTTACTAACTTCATAACTGAACCTGTTGTATTAAGGATTGTGCGACCGCGCGGCTCAGCCGGCTTGTACTCAATGGAAATACGAAGGTCAGGTGCATGATCTGCCAACTCTTTTAAAGCTTCAACAAACCAATCCCATGCAAGCATGTAATCCATCTGTAGTGGGTATTCATAACCATCGTGCGCAGGCCATAGCAAAATATGATCTGTGCCAAGCTCGCGTGCAACCACCATTGCTTCTTTAACTAATTCAATTGAGGCTTTACGGATTGCGGCGTCAGAATTTGTAAATGCTCCATTGGCGAACTTTGGTGCCGGCCATCGAAGTTGAATTCCTTTGATTTCAAGCTTCGCATCGGCCAATGCCTGCTTTACCTCAGCGGGCTTTGTGCTGACAAAGTGCTCTGGGTAGTTAACTTCAAGGGCAGTTAGTCCTTTAACGGTTGAAGCGATTTCGATGAGATCGATTGTGCTCAAAGATCCGTCTGGGTACTTCTTTCCCTTTCCGATTCCAAAAGAGTTCAAGCGAGTTGAGAAGTGGATCTGTGGCATTATCGACCTATCTTGGATCTGGTAGCGAAGCGATCGACAAGCACTGCTGCAAGGACGATCCCTCCTGTGACGACGAGTTGAACGAAAGCATTGACGTTAAGAAGTGTTAAACCAACTGAAATTGATGCAAGAAGCAATGCACCCAAAACTGTTCCGACGATTGACCCACGGCCACCCATCAAACTTGTTCCGCCTACAACAACTGCAGCGATTGCCTGTAATTCAAAACCAGTGCCTGAGATTGGCTCTGCAGCACCAATGCGGCTCATTAACATCAAAGAAGCAACACCACAGAAAGTTCCGCCAAGAACAAACGCATAAATCTGTGTGCGCTTTACGTTAATTCCACTTTTACGGGCAGCATCGGCATTAGTGCCAATTGCCTTTATATGTACACCGATACGAGTGCGATTAAGGAGAATAAAGCAGATTATTGTGAAACCGATTACCAAGATGATTGGACGCGGGATGGGTCCAACTTTAGAGCTTAAGAAATCACGGAAGCCTTGATCTAAGTTATACAGTGGACGACCCTGAGTATAAACAAAGGCGATTCCGCGGAAAAGATTGAGTGTTGCAAGTGTGACAACAAAGGATTGCAAAGAGAAAAATGCAGAGATTGCACCATTAAAGAATCCGAGAAATGCGCCAATTAATAATGCGGCGATGATTGTTTTAAAAGTTCCCCACGAGTGAAGATTAGTTGCGCAGATAACGCTTATTAGACCCACCATCGATCCAACTGAAATATCAATTCCTCCGGTAACAATCACGAAGGTTAAGCCAAGTGCAACAAAGGTAATAATTGCGCCTTGTACGCCGATTTCGAGCAGATTATCGACTTGATAAAATACAGGTTCTAAATAAGAAAAAATTCCAAAAGTAATAGCAAGAGCTATCACAACGCCCAAAACGCGGGTATTGGATGGCTTCAACTGCAATTTATTCAAAGTACTCGCCTCTCAACTCGGCTCTTCGATACTCAAACTTAAAATCTGAAAGTGTTGGCTGGGGAGGTGTCCCGTTCCCCAGCCAACACTGTCAGTTCACTGCTTTATTACAGCTTTACTTTCGAATTAAAGCTTTGGAGCTGGTGCGTTTACGTTGGCCAAAGTTATTAGCGCAACTGGTGTGTATACGGCACGTGGAACTTTCTGTCCTGCAAGAAGACGGATAGCTACATCGACTGCAACCTGACCTGTGAGGTTTGGATATGAGTCAACAGTTCCAGTGATATCGCCTGACTTAATAGCTGTGTATGCATCGCCGATACCGTCAGTACCGATGATCATGATCTTGCCCTTAAGGCCAGCGTTGTTAACTGCTGTTGCGACTCCAAGAGCCATTCCATCGTTATTGGCGTAGAAAGCCTTTAGGTTTGGATGAGCCTTGATGATGTCTGTTGCTGCGTTTTGAGCAGTAGTTACATCCCAGTTTCCTGGAACTGATGCAACAACGTTTAGTCCGCCCTTTTTAGCAGTGTCAACGAATCCCTTGGTGCGTTGGATTGCTGCATAGGCACCAACCTGTCCCTGGATGTTTGCTACTTCAGAACCTGCAGGCAAGTTCTTGATGAAGTATTCAGCAGCCAATACACCGTTTGAAATCTGGTTTGGACCTACCCACTGGCGTGCGCCTGGTAGTACACCATCGTTAACGTTAAGAACAAGAACCTTCTTGGCTTCAGCCTTTTCTACAGCTGGGCAGAGGTTTGTATTTGTTTGTGGTGAAACTAGCAACGCGGTGTAACCCTTGCGAAGCATTGTTTCTGCAGAGTTAAGCTGGCCAACCTGATCTGACTCACTTGCTGCTGCTTGAACATCAATTGTGATTCCATACTGCTTAGCGCGAGTCTTTTGACCGGCAGCTAAATCAATCCAGTACTGGTTTCCAAGGAACTTCATTAGTGAACCCATCTTGGTGCCCTTCTTAACTGCAGGGACCTTTCCAAGTGACTTCGCGAGAGTTGAGAAATTAACTCCACCCTTTGCATCATCAGTACTAAAAGCACTTCCTGTTACTACACAAGAGCCTTTAGCTGCAGCACTCTTGAATGAAACGCTTGCTCCAGCAGTTGATCCTGAGATCAACAGCGCTGCGATTGAAGCTGTTGCTGTGATAGCAAGCTTCGTCTTAAATGAAACAGTCTTCATCTTCCCTCTTCTCTATGTTCGGTAGCCCCCTGAGATATCCACCGAAGGTGTAAGGCGAAGTTACGTGCCAACTGTCAGCGTAACAATCAAAAAACCCTCCAATGCGGTAACGATTGAAATTGATTGACTATCTATTCAAGAGTTTTGCATACCCGTACGCAGACGTTGCCACCTAAATACGCCGACTACATGCGACTTATTGGCAGGTATGGGCGCTAGTGCCAATCAATTCACCCTTGAATATTTATTCATTTTCCGTAAAATGGGCTCATGTCTACACGAAGTGCACCCCAAGATCTTTCTCTAAGTAGCGTCGAGCATCTGCGCTTGGTCACCAAAATCGCGGTTTTGTATCACGAAGAGGGCGTTGGCCAGGCTGAAATCGCTGCTCGCCTAAACCTCTCTCAGGCACGCGTCTCCCGTTATTTAAAGCAGGCGCAAAGCGAGGGAATTGTTCGAACAACGATTGTGCAGCCATTTGGAATTTATGTTGGACTAGAAAAAGCATTGGAAGAGAAATACAAATTGCAAGAAGTAGTCGTGGTAGAAAATATCGAAGGTACATTTATTAATACTGCGCTTGGTAATGCCGCTGCGAACTACTTGGAAACTACATTGTCAGCTAACGAAATTATTGGCATTTCTTCCTGGAGTTCTACTTTGCTTTCAACAGTTGAAGCGATGCGATCACGCCCTCGTAAAGTTGTTAAGGAAGTTATTCAGTTAATCGGCGGAGTTGGAAGTCCTGAAGCGCAAATAATGGCTTCTCGATTAGTTTCACACTTGGCCGAACTCACATCCGCCGCGCCTCACTATATGGGTGCCCCCGGTCTTGCGTCATCAAAGGAAGTAAAGAAAGCTTTTCTATCAGATCCTGCAATTGCCGAAACTGCAGAAGCTTGGAAGCGCGTAACAACGCTGCTCGTAGGTATCGGAACTTTTCCAGCTTCTCCTTTGCTAGCTGCAAGCGGAAACGCTATAGATAAAGATGCGCAACATCAGTTAGCCAAAGATGGTGCCGTTGGTGAAATTTGTTTTCGCTTTTTTGACCATGAAGGTAAAGCTACGCACCCAGATATTGAAGAACGAATGATCTCAATCGACGCTAAATCCATGAAGGCTGTTCCTCGCCGGATTGGGGTTGCGGGTTCATTGCAGAAACTCAAAGCAATACGTGGAGCCATTTCTGGTGGCTGGGTCAATGTTCTTATTACCGATTCAGATGTGGCCCGCCAACTTCTAGAACCGCCTCGTTTAAAACGTTAATTCAATATAGATATACCTAACTGCCGCTGGTTGTGAAGCTCTCGCATTCGCGGGCATCAATAAATGCTTTAACGCAGGCTTCAATCTCTTCGGCTGTATGGCTGGCATTGAGTTGAATCCGAATACGGGCTTTGCCCATAGGGACAACTGGATATGAAAATGCAACGGCATAGATGCCACGATCAAAGAGCGCTTTGGCCA
>JBAXIC010000059.1:0-6710 GCA_037138575.1 Actinomycetes bacterium | reverse complement strand
GCCAAAGTTAGCGCTGAGCCATACAAAGCAATGTCGCCACGTTCGCGCAGTAAATAAGGAACAGCGCCGATGTGGTCTTCATGGCCATGCGTTAGAAAAATTCCGACGACATCATCTAGTCGATCGCAGATATATGAAAAATCCGGCAAAATTAGATCAATACCTGGTTGAGTGTCTTCAGGAAATAGAACTCCGCAGTCAACAATTAAAAGCTTTCCTTTTGTTTCAAAAACGGTCATGTTACGACCGATTTCTCCTAGACCGCCAAGTGCAACTATGCGCAATCCCCCGTGAACAAGGGTCGAGGGGGTTCCAAGATCTGGGTGAGGATGATTCATTAGTTAATTGCTACGCCACCTGCGCGTAGATCGTCACGCAACTGCGCAATTTGCGCATCGGTTGCATCGACTAGCGGAAGACGAGTATGGCCGCCGGGCAAACCCATCATGGTCAGAGCGGCCTTTGTCATGATGGCGCCTTGTGTGCGGAAGGTTCCGGTGAATACTGGCAATAATTGTTGGTGGATTTCTAGTGCTCGTGGTGCATCGCCATTAAACCAGGCATCAAGCATCGCCTTTAATTGGCTTCCAACGGTATGACCGCAGACAGAGACAAAGCCAACTGCGCCTACTGAAAGAAGTGGCAAGTTAAGAATGTCATCACCTGAATAAACAGGAATTCCGCAGCGCTTAATTACCCATGAAGTTGCCGCGACATTACCTTTGGCATCTTTGAGGGCAACGATTGAGGGGTGCTCGAAGAGTTCAACGATTGTGTCAGATTCTATTTCGACTCCGGTGCGACCAGGAATGTCGTAGAGCATCATCGGTAAGCCCGTTGCATTTGCCATTGCTAGGAAGTGAGCTTTGATTCCAGCTTGAGGAGGTTTGTTGTAATAAGGCGTCACAACCAGAATTCCATCTGCGCCAGCTGCTTCACTGCGCTTTGCCTGGTTAATTGAATAATCAGTTTCGTTATCGCCTGCACCAGAAACAACTTTGATGGTGGAGCCAACTACTCGCTTAACGACTTTAATAATCTCTTCTTTTTCAGAGGATTTAGTTGTTGGCGCTTCACCAGTTGTGCCGTTAACAACGATTCCATCGTGACCGGTTTTAACTAAGTGGTCTGCGATTTTTTCGACGCCATCCCAGTCAATGGATCCATCTTTATTAAAAGGGGTGACCATTGCGGTCAACATGCGGCCAAAAGGCGCTGGCGTACTCATGCGCCTAACTCTACCCGTTTTATGGGGCGATTCGGCCCGACTTCTCGAAGGCGCCGTATGTAAGTGGCATTAATTTCGCAAATTCCGCTTCCATTTTCTCGGCAACCATCTCAATTTCACGTTGAGGATAGCTTGGAAAGTGCGAACCTTCACGGGATGTGCGAAGAGATAAGAAGTTCATTAATGCACGTGCATTCATCGTTACATACATCGAAGAATAAGTTGCGACCGGCAGTACTGCGCGAGCTACTTCACGGGCAACACCGGCATCGAGCATCTCTTGATAGCTTGTGTAAGCGGCAATATAGGCCGACTTCATCGCCTTGATTGTAAGTTCAAACTGTTCAGGAGTTCCATCTTCAAAAACATACGCTCCGGTCTTGCCAGTTTGAACAAGTTTGCGACTCTTTGATGGAACATAAAATACAGGTTTTAATTCGCGATAACGACCACTTTCTTCATTATAAGAAGCGATGCGGTGCCGCATGAATTCACGGAATACAAAAATCGGAGCAGAAACAAAGAAAGTCATAGAGGTATGTTCAAATGGAGAGCCGTGACGCTCTCGCGCAAGGTAGTTAATTAATCCTGCAGAGCGTGCTGGATCTTCGCCAATCTCATCCATCGATTGCTCGCCAGCAGTTGAAACGCGAGCGGCCCAAATAACATCGGCATCACTAGCGCTGGCTTTTACTAATTCAACAGTGACATCGTCTCTAAAAATGATTTCTTCTGACATGACCTCACCCTATAAGGGCCCTGCTTTGTGCTCATGGATATGTAGGGCACAATAACCGCGTGTCCAGAATTGAATCCACCACATTTCGCGATTCTCTGAGCGTTTCCTTCACTGTTGGGGCTTATGGAACAGCCTTCGGTGCTGCAGCTGTTGCTAACGGGTTTTCTGTTCTGCAAGCCTGCTTGTTATCTCTCCTTACTTTTTCTGGCGCCTCACAGTTCGCCGTTATTGGCGTCTTAGGTGCAGGTGGTAGCGCGTTAAGCGGTGTTGCAACCGCTTCACTTCTTGGTGTTCGCAATGGTTTATATGGCGTCATTATGGCGCCGCGGTTAAAAGTTAAAGGATTTAAACGCATTATTGCGGCGCAAGTAACTATTGATGAATCAACTGCCGTTGCATTGGGTCAAGAAGTTCGTGGCGAAAAAGCGATGCGCCAAGGTTTTTGGCTTACTGGTTTTGGTGTCTTTCTCTTTTGGAACTTATTTACTGTAGCCGGGGCCCTTGGTGCACAAGCTATGGGTGATATCCGAACATGGGGTTTGGATTCAGCGGTGCCTGCGGCCTTCTTAGGTCTAGTTTGGCCGCGTTTGCAAAATAACCGCGATCGAATTCTCGCCGTTGCCTGTGTTGTTTTTGCATTAACGATGACACCCATTTTGCCTGCGGGTCTACCAATCATCGCAACTGCATTTATTGCAATCGCAGTGGGGCTTCGTGCATGAGCGCATTTTGGATAGCCACAATTGGAACAAGCGTTATTGCCTTTGCCTTGAAATACACCGGACATAACGTGCCAGAAAAATTCTTTGCCCACCCCAGAGTTCAGTCAATAAATGCCTTAATTCCTATTGCTCTTTTGAGTGCTCTGGTTGCGGTGCAAACTTTTACTGAAAAATCAAAGTTAATGATTGATCATCGCTTGGCAGGCGTGGGAGTTGCACTGGTCGCACTTTTCTTGAAAGCACCGTTTCCAGTTGTTGTAATTAGTGCTGCCATTACTTCAGCAGCAATCTACAACTGGTTGTGATTTATTGATTTTGGTAGTGCAATTGTTGCTAATAGTCCAAAACCAATAACTATCGCTGCAACTAACGTAGTTGTCCTTGCCGCATCTAATAAGCCTGCAACATCGGCGCCTTGTATTCTCGTTGATCCAAGCACCGTGAAAAACAGGGCGCCAAGAATTGCAACACCTAGGGAAGAGCCAAGTTGGCGGAATGTGCTTTGTAAACCGGAGGCTTGGCCACTTTGCTCGACCGGAACCTCTGCCAAAATCACGCTAGTTAACTGGGCAGTTGCAAGGCCAACTCCTGCGCCATAGAGAAATAGCCATGCAGCAATCACGATTGATGGCACAGTAAGTGAGAATGAAAAACTCATTCCTAGAATTGCAACTGCTTCTAGGGCTAAACCTAACCGGACAACTGCGCGACCACCCATGCGCGCCGAGAGTTGTGGTGTTCCACCGGAAATAAGGAAGGTTCCCATTGCAAGAGCAAGAATTAATACACCTGTGCGCAAAGCTGAATAACCAAGGCCACCTTGCAAAAACAATGGAAGAGAAAAGAGCATTCCAAATTCGCCAAGGGCTACTACTAAGGCTGCGATACTTCCATAACGAAAAGATTTAATCTTTAAAAGATCCAAATCCAACAAGATTGGCTTGCCAGCAAGTGATCGTAGTTTTTCGGTGCGTACAAAAATGACCATAGTCGCAAAACCAACTACAAATGCAATCGCTACTGGCGATATCGACCAGCTCCATGTAAGTGGACCCGCGGAGAATTTCTCCAAAGTGGTAATCCAGCCAAAGCGAATACCTTCAATAAGTGCAAAAACAATGAGAGATAAGCCAATTATTGAAAGTGTGATTCCTGCAAAGTCAGCACCTTTTTGCACATGAGGATCTTTGGTCTCTGGAATAAATAGAAAAGCACCAAACAACACAATAACAACGATGGGAATATTTATGAGAAATGCCCAATGCCATGATGAAACCGTTGTTAACCAGCCACCTACAACTGGACCAACCGCGGCCATTCCACCAATTGTTGAACCCCAAATAGCAAAGGCAATCCCACGTTCTTTGCCTTTAAAGAGTGCGTTAACGGTTGAAAGCGTTGAGGGTAAAATCATTGCTCCGCCCACTCCTTGCAAAAAGCGGGCAAATATTAAAGTAGCACCGGATGTTGAAAAACTTGCAAGCACACTAGCAATACCAAAAATTGTCATACCAACAACTAGCAGTTTTTTTCTGCCATGGAGATCACCTACCCTGCCAACGGTTATTAACAGGGCAGCAAAAACCAAGGAGTAAATGGAGTTAATCCATTCAGCATCTGAAGCTGACAGTTTCAGGTCACGGACTATGACGGGCAGAGCAACGTTTACAACAGTTGCATCCATAATGATGACCGAAACAGCTAGAGCTATGAAGGGCATCGCCTTCCAACGCATTGGATGGGCGGATTCGGTCATTATGTGAGCCCTTTCTGCTTAGATAATTTGTAGAGCCTGTAACTTCGCTTTCAAATCAATATCTGATGGTTCAGTTAAATGGGTTCCATCTGAAAATACGATGACAGGAATTGATTGCGCCCCGCCATTAATCTCTTTAACTTTATCGGCAGCACTTAGATCGGAATCAACATCGATAAGGGTGTATTCGACGTTGAGTTCATTGAGCAAACGCTTTGATCGGCGGCAATCTCCGCACCAATCGGCGCTATACATGGTGATCTGATTTTTTGACATGTGGCTCTCCCCTACATGAACTTATCTAGGCCGTGAGTCAGGCCAGGATGTGAAATGATTTTTCTAACTCCAAGAATAACGCCTGGCATGAATCCTGCACGGTCAAGTGAATCGTGACGAATAGTTAAGGTCTCCCCTAATCCGCCAAATATTACTTCTTGATGTGCAACGAGTCCTCGTGCTCGTACAGAGTGCACAGGGATGTCGCCTACTAAAGAGCCACGTGCTCCATCTAATGAAGTTGTAGTTGCATCTGGTTGCGCACCTAAACCTGCCTCTTTACGGGCCTTGCTCATTAGTTCGGCAGTACGTGCAGCCGTTCCACTTGGTGCATCAACTTTGAGAGGGTGATGAAGTTCAATGATTTCTGCAGATTCAAAGTAACGAGCAGCTTTTTCGGCAAACTCCATCATCAGCACTGCACCAATTGCAAAGTTGGGTGCAATTAGAACGCCAACTCCAGGGTTAGCCTTTAAAAGATTTTCTACGGTCGTAAGCTTGATTGCATCAAAACCAGTTGTGCCAACAACAACGTTGATGCCATTGTTTATTAGAAACTCTAAATTTGCCATCACGCTATCTGGAGTCGTGAAATCAACGACAACTTTTACTGCTGAATCTTTTAACTGTTCGAGTGAATCTCCCAGATCAAGAGCTGCGACAAGTGCTAAACCATCGGCGGCTTCAACTGCCTTAACTACTTCTGCGCCCATGCGTCCTTTGGCGCCAAGAACTGCGACGTTAATCATTTCATTACCTTTTCAAATTTCGAAGTATTTTTAAATGGACCTACTAGGGCAAGGGTAGGCGTTTTGGTTAAGAAGGAGCTGGCAATTTCGCGAATGTCCTGCTCGTTTACTCCCGAAATTGATTTCAAAATATCGTCGAAGCCCATAACTTGGCCATAAACAATCTCGTTTTTGCCGATTCTAAACATGCGCGACCCTGAATCTTCTTGACTTAGAACCAGGGAGCCACGGACTGCACCTTTAGCGCGTTCGATCTCCTCATGCGTCATTCCGTTGTCAGCAACATCAGCTAAGACTTCACGGATGATTTGCACAACCTCAACGGCCTTAACTGGATTGCACCCCGCGTAAAAACCAATTTGGCCGCTGCCGGCAAACTGCTGAGCGTAGGCATAGACGGAATATGCCAGGCCACGCTTTTCGCGAATCTCTTGAAATAATCGTGAAGACATTCCGCCGCCAAGGGCAGATGCCAGGACCCCCATAGCAAAGCGGCGATCATCGTGGCGAGCAACGCCCTCCATGCCATAAAACATATGGGCTTGTTCGGTCGGGCGTGAGATTAATCCAATAGTGCCCTGTTTAACTTTCTTATCTTGCGTATTAGGACGAATTACGGGCGCACCCATTACATCAAGAAATCCATCCATTGAAAGTGCGGCTTCAACCATGGCCACTACTTTTTTGTGCTTAATATTTCCAGCAACTGCCACGACAAGGTCTTGAGGTAGATAGCGTTTTTTATAATAATTTTTAACTGTGTTGCGTGACATGCCTTTTATTGAGGCAACAGTGCCAAGAATTGGTCTACCCAGAGGAGTATCTCCATAAAAAACTTCGGCATATAAGTCATGCACTAAATCACTTGGATCGTCATCGCGCATTGCGATTTCTTCAAGGACAACTTTGCGTTCAGCATCAACATCTAGCGCTGAAACAACCGAAGAGGTAATTAAGTCAGATATAACATCGATTGCCATCGGCAGGTCAGTATCGATTACTCGAGCATAAAAGCAGGTGTATTCCTTAGATGTAAATGCATTCATCTCACCGCCAACAGATTCGATTGATGATGAAATCTCTAAAGCAGTACGAGTTTTAGTTCCCTTGAAAAGTAAATGCTCTAGAAAGTGAGAAGCCCCAGCAGTTGCCGGGGATTCATCACGCGAACCAACATTTACCCAGATACCAATTGCGGCACTGCGCACCGAAGAAACTTCTTCAGTAACGATGCGCAGAC
>JBAXIC010000058.1:0-6881 GCA_037138575.1 Actinomycetes bacterium | reverse complement strand
CCAGGTATCAGTATCTGATGGTCCATACGTAGAAAAAATACGCATCCATGCAAAACGCGTTGGTGAGCCTTTAAGAATCTCCTCCATCGCCTTTCGGGCCGCGACTTTAGCCGCTCCATATTTCGTGGTCGGATTATCGGGTAAATCTTCGGTTATGCCGTCAGAGACTGGACCAAGTTCGGCCTGACTGCCGACTCCAATGAGGATGCCAATCCCGGCGTCTTTAGCTGCCTTAGTCAGGTTTTCCATACGTCCAATATTGTCGAACTGGTGTTCATCATTTCTATCGTGATTTCCGACGCCCCACCAATCGGTAAGAATTAAGGCATCGGGTTTCTCGATCGCAATAAAGGAAGCCCACTTAGAGTTTTCGACAGGAGCAATCTCTAAATTGTGAATACCGCTCAGCCGGTATGTATCTGAGGTGGGGCGGACAAGGGCAATTACTTCATGTTTGTTGGCTAATACTCGACAAATCCATGAACCCAAGAAACCCGATGCTCCAGTTACAACAACTCTCATGTATTTGGTTTAAGGAGTGGATTTCCACCGATAAAGCGCTCGGGAACAACAAAACGAGGTTGTCCAACTGCATCCATATCGGCATAGAAACGATCAAGTGGTTTTAACGCTGCGAACTGCGCCGTAGTAATTGGAGATTGAAAAACCCTGAGGCTATATTTATTTAAAATGTTTCCAGTTATTTCTGGAGTCTTGGGAGCACATAGTGTGTCGCCAACGAAACAAATAATTCGCATCTCGTTGTTCATGCGAGTGCTTAATAAAATATCATTAGGTGCCTTTGCAACCCAGTAAGTATCGCCCACAAATCCGAGCACATTGCTAAGTGCGCGGTAGGTGGTTAAGTAATTGTAATTATGTAACTCTGCTTGAGCGGCCTTATCATTTAGAATTACTGTCATCGATGAGGGATATGAAAACTCCTGTTGTTTCAGCAGGCCATTGTTCGCTGCAACTACTGAACCAATCATGATTGCCACGTAAATCGTTGGAGTAACCATACGAAGCCAGTAAGGCGTATCATTTTTTGAATTCTTAGCGCGCTTGACTTTTAAATTCTGAGACATTCTCTCGCCAATTATTAGCAAAAATAACGGCCCAACATAGGTTGCAACTTTAACGTAGGAGTAGTTGCTACCAAGGCTAGTGTTTTTTGCCCAAAAAGCCACGGCACCGGTCACAATAATTATCGAAAGCCCCAATATCGACACTGATCTATCCCAAGCAATTTTGCTTTTAAGGCCGCGTAGAACAACCCAAATTATGCCGGCCGATAAAAGAACACCAATTAACATCACTATCGGATCTCGGGGAGTGCCAGTTTTACCTGTCCAGATATCTAAGACACCTAACATTTCAGAGGGCAATGGCCAGTGGTTGAATAAAAACCCAGTGCCTGAGGCCAGTTTTAAACGGATACTCATCGTGGAAATTGCGGCATACGAGTACGGCGCAACGATAATTGCCGCTAGCAACCCCCCAGCAAACATGGTCTTTATTAGCGAAAGACTTATTTCGCGTTTAGCTAAGATTCCTAAAAAGATTGCCGAAATCGCAAAAACTGCCGCTAGCGTCATGCTCGAATCAATATAGGTAACGGCATTTGCTAGCCAACCAAAAGCTGACAGTGCAACCAAGCCTTTAAAGGTTCCAGGTGTTAACTCATCTTTGGTTTTTAGATACAACGTCAGCAGTAAGACGCTTGATAGCAAACCAATGCCTGGAAGAGCCCAAGCCTGCGCCATGCCACCATTAAAAACTTGCACCATAATAGGCGCCGAAGAAATCGAGGCGAGTAATAGCAAAAATGATAGTGAGTAGCGTTCAAAAACCAATCGTGAAAAGGCATAAATAATTAATCCGAGGGCGGCGATTCCAGCCGAAATTGTTAACCCTTGTCCAACCACTAGGAAGGAGCGATCCAGGCGCAAGATCTGAGCATAAGGAATGCTCAGGCCCCAACGAGTTCCATAAATTAAATAATCGACGCCTGCCTGCTGTTGCATCGAAGGTAATTGATATAAATGATAAACAGCTGCACCTAAATCTTTATCACTCAAAAATGCGAGAAAATTATCTCTTCCTTGCGACCACGTTGATCCAACTCCGGGCTGTGCCAACGCAGTCATTAAGTTCTGTGGGATATCTGGCCCGGCCCCGGCCGTTAATTTAAGGCCTGTAGCACCTGTCCAATATGGTTTGCTATAAAAGGCGGTAATAAATGGAAGAAGTATTAACAGCGCATCCCATCGACCGAACTCTTTCCAGACTGTCAATGATTTTCTAAATTTTGGAATTGCTAGCAAACCAAAGGAACCTACGATAAGTATGATCAAAATCATCAAGTAGCTATTCGCGCCAAATAATCCAAATGCCCATGCTGCTGCAATGCTTGACATTGCAAAGCCGATTCCAATAGAAAGACCTAAGGCAACTGGCCCACGGCTCTTTGAGCTTCCAGATATGGCAGCTGAGATCACGGAGCCTGGAATAAAGCCCAAAACCAGTGCGATGAACATGACCGCAAAGGTGATAGCTACGAGTGTGAACACGAAATCTCCAATCAGAGAAAGTTATAGGCTAACAATAAATCATTAGTACAGATAAATCACGAATAATAGGCCCTTAACGCGAGTTCTCACTTCACGTCAGGATTAAATGGATCCAAACGCTTCATTTGGGCCTTGGCATTAGCTAGGTCACTTGGACTTGCCGTAGGAATAGTTGACCACAACTGCCAAAAATCGAAGGAATCTGGAAAGCCCTTTGTTGCGTCCCGAATTACTTTTATTGCTTCGGAGTCTAATTTGTTATCGCGAAGGATTGTGGCCACATGAAGAAGGCGTCTTTCATCAATTGGCTTTAAATATGCTGCCGTTTCTATCCCTTTAATAGTGCTAGCTTTTAAAGCAGAGAGGAAACTTGCATTTGCATAATATGGGGGGATGGCAACTACGGCGCCTAACACAACACCGCCGAAAACTCTCAAGACCGCCGAGGATGAAAGCGGTTGAGTTGAAACTTTTACTTTCTTGCGCCCCGGTTTATTATTCGCTGGCGCAACTTTCTCTAACTGATTATCTCTTGTATTAATCTCGTAGCCAATAATCAATCCGGATAAAACCCATCCCCAAATCGCGATTCCAAGTTGATTAATACTCACGAATGCCTGTGTTTGGTAGGCGACCCAAGCGCCAACAACGGCGGCAAAATACACATCAAAAACACCGCTTCGCTTAACAACCTTGACTATTGAAAGGATAACCAAAGTGAGTAAAGCTAGATATATAGCAATAAGTGGAATACCACCACTCGATGCAATATCTAAATACACATTGTGTGCAGTATTTGAATATGAAAAGAATCCCTTTGCCGCAAAATCTGATGGCCGAGCTCTTCTATACCAATCTATAAACCTATCCATTCCAATGCCAAAGAAGGGGTGATCTATAAGCATTCTTATCGCGGCACGCCAGTAAAAACCTCGCGCAGCAAGTGAGCCCTTATAAAGAAAACTTGCCAACGGACCGGCATTTATTAACCCTAAGAAAACTAATCCACCGGCGAATGCGCCTAACCCGCTAACTGCAATGCCAAGCATTTTTCGTTTTGTCATAAATAACCAAAGTATGGCGACCACGCCAGCACTTGCTACAAAGTTTAAGTACCCCTGCTTCGCAAGAGTCTCATAGACAACTGTGAGTGATGCGAGTCCCATCAAAATAAGTGCGATTCGAAACGCTGCTTTGTACCCTGCATTTAAAGCCATGGTGAAAGCAACTAGGGCAATCATTCCCATGAAGGCAGATTGAAAATCCGGATTACCAAATGTCCCAAAAGGTGCGTTTTTCGTGTACGCAGTTACAAACGGAAATGGATCTAGATTCAAATATTGCATATTGCCATAGATAATAAGAACTGCGCCGACGGCGAAAACAACATTTAAGAATCTCTTTAGGAAATCCTTGTCAGCAACTAAAGCTGAACCGAGCATGAGAAGTGCCAGTGATAGATACGCAAGGGCGCCGGTATTGCGCCCGAAAGTGCCATACCACTGCCCTCCAAAATTAGCTCCAGACAAGTAAAGTACAAAGAGAATTTGAAGGCAAAATAGAGCCAAAAGCACAACTAGCATTCGATAGTTACTAACAAACAAGCTTTTTAGAGATGTTACAAAAAGTGACATGGCAACTATTGAAAAAAATGCAAGTGCACATAACTTGGGGAGATTGACTGGATCAACTAACGTGTAAGGCGCTGCAATCAAGGTCACGCTAACTATCGTGACCAGAGTGAGAGTTCCCAAAAACTTCTTACTTCTAATATCCAACATGGCCCTAATCGTACTTAATAATCCCCTAGAAAGGCCGAAGCCCGGCTCCCACCTAAGTGGGAACCGGGCTTCGGTTCTAGATCTTAATCAGATCAAAGGGGGCTAATTAAGCCTTTACCTTCTTCTGGATCTTGATTACTAGGTTTGTTAGAGCAGTGATAGCTGCCTTCTGAGCACTGATCTGAGCTGTAAGGCCCGCGACCAAGTCAGCAACCTGAGTAGACAGAGCTGCTATTGCATCTGCTGCATCTTGTGCCGCTGCTGTAGCTGCATCTGCTGCCTCTGCTGCAGCGTTAGCTGCATCAGTTGCTGCATTAGCTGCATCAGTTGCCTCTGCTGCTGCATCTGCTGCTGCTGCTATTGCATCTGCATTTGCTGTCACAGCAGCTGCATTTGCTGTCTCAGCAGCTGATGGTGAAACAGTTGCAGTTGCTGCAAATGTTCCAGTGAAGCCTGATCCAGCTGTTGCTGAGATTGTGAAGGCACCTGATGTAGTTGGAACATTGATCTTGTAAGTTAATACTCCAAGATTTGAACCAGTGGTTACAAGTGAATCTCCAGGCAAATTACCTGAAATTACACGAGAGCTTATTGCTGATGAGAATGGACTATTAGTTCCATCTGCAATTAGGTTTCCAGCTGCATCCTTTTGAGTTACTGTCAAAACTGCGGCTTCGCCCTGAGCATATGTTGCCTTATCAAGGCTCATTACTACTGAAGCAGTAACATCGTCGCCAACACGTACTGAAACAGCTGTTGATGAGAAACCAGTTGTACCAGCAGCTGAACCAACTGCATAACTCTGAAGAGTTACAGTTGAAGTACCAGCTGTAAGACCAGTGATGCTAAATGATGCCTTACCAGTTGAACCTGAAGTTACAACTGCAGAAGTTGCAGATGCAAATACAGTTGGAGTTCCAGATACTAACCAAAGGCTAGCTCCTGGTACTGGGTTTCCATTTGCATCCGCCACAACTGCTGTAACGACGCCTGCATTGCTTGAACCAGTGTTAATAACTGGTGTAACAAGTGTGGCAGTTACTGAGGCAGCTGCTCCGTAGAACTTAACTGTCTTAGTAAGAACGATTGTTCCCATTGTGAGAGTAACTACGGTAGTACCTGAAGTACCATCACCGTGTACATACACAATGAAAGACTGCGTGCCTGTGTTAGTTGTAGTTATTGAACGAGCGCCAGTAGATGCACCAGTTGCATCAGGTGATGT
This sequence comes from Actinomycetes bacterium, assembly GCA_037138575.1. Classification (GTDB taxonomy): domain Bacteria; phylum Actinomycetota; class Actinomycetes; order Nanopelagicales; family Nanopelagicaceae; genus Planktophila. The sequence goes on along the minus strand of JBAXIC010000058.1, from coordinate 1,302 downwards.
CGACAATACTGTTCTGATTGTTCCTGGACCAGTCATTGTTGCAACAAGTGTTGTCGATCCTGTTGCGAGTGTCGCTGCATCACCAGTACGTGGATATACACGAATGGCTGCAACTGCTGAGCCTGTAGAAATTGGTACCACGACTACGGCACTAGTTGAACCAGTCCCAACCGTCGAAGTTGCATCCAAAACTGCAAATGAGAATGAATCTGCAGGTACAGCTGTTGCCGGAGCGCCGACTGTAACTGTCCATGTAACGGCAGCTGCAATAGGAGTAAGACCTAGAACCAAACCTTGTGCAAGGTTTGCAGGTGTAATTTTAATTACATAAGTTCCTGGAAGCATAGTTTCTGTACCTGGTAGTGCAAGAGTCCACTTACCAGTAGCCAAAGTAAATGTACCTTGAACTGTTGCTGTATCAACCAAATTTCCAATTAGTCCTGCTGTTAATGATGTTGATCCACCAGTATCGCTTCCAGCAATTCTTGTAAGTGTTGGCATTAAAGTGTTTCCAGTCGGTCCACTAACTAGTGAGACCGTTGCTGTCATTGTATCTTGTGGTGCACCAAGAAATGTCTGCGTCAGTGTTGTTGATGCAGTAGATCCAAATGAAACCGTTGTTGCATTGCCAGTTGCTGAGATAGCTAAAGTATCTGACTGTGAAATCGCCGATGAAGGCGCTACAGAGAGAAGACCAAAGCCCAAAGCAGCAACAGCTACAAGCGCTATGCGCTTGTAAGTTGTCTTTGTAGACATTTGTATCCTTTCGATTAGTCGGTACTCGGACGATCCGAGAGCCGGCTTGGGATCAAAACTTCTTTCGCATTTCGCGAATTAAGCTCTTTCACCCGTTCGATGAATCGCACGTGCTGATTCATCAAATCCCCCAGCGTGTATCCGGACGCGTTGAGGGAAACTTATTTAGTTATTGACCACCACAGCTTGGGCAAGGATGGTGCTCTTGCCTGCATTCATGAGAATGCGAGTAGTGATCGTCTTTGGTGCATCGGCTAGGTCATAGCCGCGGCCTCCCGTTGGAATCACTAGATTTGATTCATTGAGGTAGCCGATATTTAAAGTTGAAGTAATGAGGTACTTGCCATTGGCAAGGCGATCGATCGATGTGTCGGTGGACTTGAGCTCAACTGAGTTCCAGTTGCCGGTCCAACCAATGTTGACGCCGCTGACTGTGTAGTGGGTTCCACTTCCATCGACTGTGATTACCTGGTCGATGAGAACGTTTGGACCAACAGCGGCCGTGATGAACTGATTATTGATAACGATGCCATCTGATCCAACGGT
>JBAXIC010000057.1:0-7153 GCA_037138575.1 Actinomycetes bacterium | reverse complement strand
ATGCGGCTAAGGGGCTTGAATGGGAACGGGTTTTCTTGATGGGAGTCAGCGAAGGTCTGCTTCCACTTGAAAATAACTCAACAACAGGTGATCAAGCATCTATCGATGAAGAACGACGCCTGTTTTATGTTGGAATCACGCGCGCAAAGGTCGATCTGCATATGAGCTATCGCGGTAAACCTTCAAGATTTCTGACCGAAGCGGGTCTGGTTTAACGCAGGCTTAATCTCTATTCAGGGAAATGGCAGGCGACTTGAGTCTTATCAATCTGTAATAAAGACGGTGCCTGTGTTGCACAGATCTCTGCAGCTTTCCAGCAACGAGTTCTAAATCTGCAGCCCGATGGTGGATTAATTGGATTCGGAACATCGCCAGTTAACCGAATACGTTCGCGGGCGCCAACTGCATCAGGATCAGCCTCTGGAACTGCAGAGAGCAGAGCCTTTGTATATGGGTGCTTTGGTGTTGCATACAAAGTATCGCGATCAGCGATTTCAACGATATTTCCTAGATACATAACTGCAACGCGTTGAGCAAAGTGGCGAACTACAGCTAAGTCATGTGCGATGAAAACAAAAGTTAGTCCAAAATCTTTTTGTAGATCCTTCATCAAATTAATAATCTGTGCCTGAATAGATACATCTAATGCGCTTACCGGTTCATCGGCAACGATTAACTTTGGACGCAATGCCAAGGCGCGGGCGATTCCAATACGTTGGCGTTGGCCACCGGAAAACTCATGAGGGTACCGGTTGTAATGTTCTGGATTTAAACCAACGATCTCTAATATCTCTTGAACTCGCTTTTTTACGCCACCTTGAGGAGTTATTTTATTAATCTTAAATGGTGTGGAAACAATTGTGCCCACAGTATGGCGAGGATTCAATGATGCATAGGGATCCTGAAAAATCATTTGCAAATCACTTCGTATTGGTCGCATCTGCGTATTTGAAAGATGAGAGATATCTTGACCTTCAAAAATCACAGTACCGGCCGTAGGTTCTAGTAAACGGGTAATCAAACGCCCCGTTGTTGATTTTCCGCACCCGGATTCACCAACTAATCCCAACGCCTCACCTTGTGCGACATCAAAAGAAACTCCATCGACAGCTTGAACAATTTCATGCTTTCCGAAAAATCCTTGGCGGCCTCCAGGAAAATGTTTTGTTAGCCCTCGTATTGAGAGAATGGGATTTTCTAGTTCGCTCATAATTGTGGCTTCACTTGTGTAGAGAAAATGCTCTGGCGAAGTTCAGAATCCATATGACAGCGAACTGAGTGCGGTTTGCCAGCTGAGACTGCGATGAGTTCTGGTACTCGAGTAGAACATGCATCTCCCTTTTCCACATAACCACAACGTGGGTGAAACGCACAGCCACTTGGTACCGAAATTAAACTTGGTGGAGCACCTTGGATCGCTGTTAGTGGAAGGTTTGGATCTCCTGTTAAACGTGGAATGGAGGTTAATAAGCCCCATGCATATGGGTGTTGTGGCACCTGAAGCACATCTCGAACGGTCCCATATTCGATCTGCTTGCCGGCATACATCAACAAAATATCATCAGCAGTTTCGGCAACGACACCAAGATCGTGAGTAATCAAAATAATCGCAGTACCAAACTCTTTTTGTAGATCGCGTAATAACTCCAGAATCTGAGCTTGAACAGTTACATCTAAAGCCGTGGTTGGTTCATCTGCAATAAGCAGAGATGGATTACATGAAAGAGCCATGGCAATCATCGCGCGCTGGCGCATTCCACCCGAGAATTGATGTGGGTAGTCATTAACTCGCTTTTGAGGTTCGGGAATTCCAACACGGTCGAGCATTTCAATTGCGCGTGCAAAGGCCTCTTTTTTCGAAACTTTATTATGAACCAAATAAGCCTCAGCAATTTGGTGACCTACGGTGTAATACGGGTGAAGTGCAGCTAATGCATCTTGGAAGATCATCGACATTGCCTTACCGCGTAGTTTTCTAACCTCTGATTCAGTGGCTGAAACTATTTCATTTCCATCTACCCAAATCTCTCCAGTTACTTCGGCGCGGGTTCCTTTCTGAAGTCCAAGAATTGCAAGACTTGTTACCGATTTCCCGGAGCCAGATTCGCCCACAATTCCAAGTGTTTTACCTTTTTCCACAGAGAATGAAAGTGAATCAACTGCCTGTACACGGCCATCATCAGTTGGAAAAACAACTGAGAGATTTTTGACTTCCAAAAATGCACTCATGAGAGACGCACCTTTGGATCAAGTACTGAATAGAGTATGTCGACAACGATATTTGCGGTAATGATAAAGAAGGCTGCGAAGAGAACCGTTCCGGTTACAACAGGAAGATCAAGATTAGTAACAGCCTCAGTGGCTAGTTTTCCGAGTCCAGGAATATTAAAAACATACTCGGTGATAACTGCGCCACCAAGTAATGATCCGAGGTCGAGGCCAAATACGGTCACAATTGGTGTCATCGCGGCACGTAAAACATGCTTGATATTAATATCGCGCGAACTTAATCCCTTTGCTCGGGCCGTGCGGACAAAATCCTCGCCCATTGTTTCGATCATGCCTGAGCGCGTTAATCGTGAATAAATCGCTGAAAGTAAGAAGGCCAAAGTCACCCAAGGTAGAACCATCTGCTTGGCCCAGTCCAATGGATAGTCGAAAGGCGAGGTATAACCAGGCATTGGTAACCAAGCTAATTTATCGACGAAAATAAACTGCAAAATTAAACCGACGAAATAAATCTGTAATGATGCAGCAGCTAAAGCGAAGCCCTGCGAAGTTCTATCGATCCATGTACCTCTGCGCAGCGCAGAGATAATTCCACTCGACAGGCCGATAAGTAACCAGAGGATCGATGCACCAACGGCGATAGAAAGCGTGGCAGGCAATCGATCCATCAATAGCAGTGTTACAGGTTGGTCGGTCTGGTATGAGTATCCAAGACATGGAGCCCCGCATTCACGTGAGGCATCTGTATTTGCAAGATATGTGCGGCCAACAAAAATTCCTTTAATGAATCGGCCGTATTGAACCGGTAAAGATTGATCAAGCTCAAGAGCAACTTGAATTCGAGCAACCAACTCGGGTGTGCAAGATTTTCCGCAAGCTAAACGTGCAGGGTCAGAAGGAAGAATGTAGAAAATAGAAAAAACAATTGCCGAAACAATTCCAAGAACCAACGTTCCACTGACGATACGTCGAAGTGTGTACTTGAGCATTGATCTACCTTCCTTTCTTCTCTCTAGTTCTCTCTAGTTCTCTCTAGCTTTTTACTTGTTATCGATGTGTTAGAACCTGCGTGAAAGTGGAGATGAGTCCACCTTCACGCAGGTTTTTACTAACGTGAGGGCTTACTTTTTAACGTAAGCACCTAATACGCTGAGAGTGGAATATCCACCATCAACTTGTAGTCCGCCAAGCTTTGAACCTGACATGTAGTGTGAGGTTTCAAAGTAAACAGATACATGTGCAGCCTTATCGACGATCAAGCTCTGCTCGATGTCGCCCAAGATTTTCTCCTGAGCTGCAGCAGATGATGTATCAGCCTTTACAAAGAGCTTCTGCAAGTCAGGGAAGTTTCCACGTGACTGATTGCTCTTGGCATCATCTGGAGTCATTGTTCGACCATCAAATAATGCATAGACAATTCCTGAAGCCGCAGCCCAGTCAAATGCCCATGATGTCTGAATAATGTCTGGCTCATTTGCTGCTCCACGCTTTGCAGCTGGTGCATAGAAGTCAGATGATGGGTACTTATCCATAATCACTGTGAATCCTGCAGCCTTTAGGCTCTGCTCAAGAGCCGCAGCGCGAAGTGGCTCTACGCCACGATCACGATATGCAAGACGCAATGTTGTCTTTGGATTTGTAGCCTTTGCAAGAAATGCCTTTGCCTGATCAAGTTGTGCTTCAGGATGTTTTGAAACATCACGACCGCAGACATTGAAATTACGGTAAGCAGCCTTGATTGACTTAGGAATTGTTGAGTTTGCATATGAACCGGCAGAAGTTCCACCAGCTGCTAGCAAAATTGACTTAAAGTCAACAGCACACTGAATCGCCTTACGCACATTGAGATCTTTTACAGTATCAACGTTGATTGCGTAATAACGGTTGTAAGCACTATCGAAGTTAAATAGGCGGTCTTTGTACTTAGCAACATTAAGAACCTTTGAAAGGTTAGTAATGATGTTTGTATCAAATGAGACAGAAGTCTTTGCATTTCCTGAATCTGAGATCAGGCTCTGCTCGATTACGTTCTGATCTGCTCCCATGATTACGTGGTACTCATCTGGGTAGTTCCAGCGAACCGGATCAGTCTTTGCATCCCATTGGCTGTTACGAACTAGTACTAGTTCCTTACCGCGTGAGTAAGACTCAATCTTGTATGGACCACTTGAAATTGGACGCAATTCGTAGTTCTGCTTTGTGTCTTTCGCCTTTGGAATTGGTGAAAATGCACCGAAAGTAGTTACGTATGGGAAATATGGAACTGGAATAGCTAACTTGAAAGTAATTGCATCACCCTTTGGGCTACAAATTACTGAAGGAAGGTCTTTTCCTGGCTCTGTATATGCACCCTTGTAATCAGTTGGGTTTGCAAGCATGTCTTTTGCATATGTTGGCCCGCCATCAAGAATGTCATCGTTGTATGAGCGCATAACGCCATACTTCAGATCAGCACAAGTGATTTTATTTCCATCCTCATACTTAAGGTTGGTGCGCAGCTTGAATGTCCAAGTCTTACCAGCATCTTTAGTTGTTCCTAAGTCAGCGGCAATATCTGGAACCAAATCTGTTTTTCCATTGACTGTGCGGTATTGAGTCAATGTGCGAGTAAATAGGCGATAGAAATCAAGTGTTCCACCGACATAGTTACGAGCTGGATCAAGGTGTTCGAAATCTCCTTGGGCCAAGATCGTTACAATTCCACCCTTTACAGCGCCTTTAATGGGAGCAACTGGGGTAGTAAACGTTGTAGTTGCTGCGGATGCAGCATTTACCGATAGCAAAGTTGCTGAAGCAAGCGCAGCTGCTCCAACGACCGCTATAGCCTTTTTCTTGAGACTCATCTGAGTCCTTTCTTATCGATTGGGGGTCGTAATGTGCCCGATAGTCATATGTTCTATCGGGAACTCCTAGGGTCTAACGCATCGCGAACACTGTCGCCGAGAAGATTAAAAGCCAACACCAAAATGAAAAGTCCGAAACCTGGAATAAAAGTGTATGTGGGATCAACGTTATAAAAAGGAACTGATGCCAAAAGCATCGCTCCCCAGTCAGATGTTGGATCAATTACACCTGCTCCGAGAAAAGTAAGCGCCGCTTCGGAAGTAATCATCGTTGGAATATTAAGTGCGACAGTTACCAAAATTGGCGCCCAAAGATTTGGCAGGATCTCTTTAAAGACTAGATGCGCACGGGAGGCACCAATAGAACGTGCCGCTTCAACAAACTCTTTTTCGCGCAATGAAATAACTTGTCCTCGCACAATGCGTGCAATGTATGGCCAACCGAACATTGATAAAACGATAATCATTACGGGAATTCGAGTTGCATTACCCGTCGGGACTCCCCAACCTTCGAGAGCATTTTCAAGTACTGGAGTAACAGCAAGAGCAAAGAGAATAGATGGAAAGGCCAAAATAATTTCCATTGTGCGGGTAAGAACTAAATCGACTGTCTTTCCAAAGAAGCCAGAGATTAAACCAACGAGAACGCCAATAATTGTTGCCAGAGCCGTTGCCGAAAGTGCAATAGATAAGGAGGTACGCGCTCCATATGCAAAACGAAGAAAAACATCGCGGCCAGTGCGTGGTTCAACGCCAAACCAGTGCTGCGAAGAAATGCCACCAAGTTTTCCGACGGGGTTAGTTCCAAAAACTGGATCGAGCGTTTCTGGGTGAAATTGATCAGGAGATGTGTGAACAATCCAAGTAAAAATCGGGGCCGCTAAAGCTAATAAGAAAATTAGACCAACGGTTACGGCAGAAATCTTTGCTGTACGGTCATTTTTTATACGATCCCAAGCCATGCGAGCTGGTGAGCGTCCCTCAATGGGGGCGCCAACAACTGCACTAGCTGTTTTACCCACGATAAGTGCCTTTCATCGAAGCGAGGAAGTTGATTTCACGAGCAGAGGAAGATAGTAATTGATTGAGAGCGCGCTGAGAACCCTTCTAAATTTACGCTTATGTAGCGAAATTAATTAACTTGCATGTCGGCTAACCCATGCTTTACCCTTGCACTTCATCGTTTTCATGGCGAGAACGAGATGGATAGAGGGGATGCGAATATGTCTAACAGCTCATTCGTTCCAGCAAGCGCTTTGCGTTCTGCTGTAGTTCCTTCTGCTCATACAACCAATAAGCCTGCATCTTGGCATACAACAAAGCCTGCGTTTTACGCCGCTTTTTATGCCGGATACGAGGCCATTGGTGGTTCTACTCGATAACATCGAATTAGAACAAGAAGCCAAAGGCCTCGAATCCACAAGGATTCGGGGCTTTTTTATTTATCCCGACAACTAAGAAAACTGGAGCAAGACCCAACAGCAACAACTGTTGGCCAACACAGGAAGAAGAGGTGAGAACTATGAGCGTTCTCTTCAGTGAACTACTAGTACCAGGCTGGGCAGATGAGAAAATCGGATTAGGTGCAGTTACAGGCACCTATTCCGACGGTTCATCTTTTAATTTGCCATGCCATACAGCAGATCCCGAACTCTTCTTCTCTGAAGTAGATCTTGCGATTGCAGAAGCCAAATCCCTTTGCGGTGGTTGTCCTGTGCGCGCACAATGTCTCGAAGGTGCGTTGTCACGCCAAGAACCAGCAGGCGTATGGGGCGGAGAGCTCTTTGAAGATGGGCGAGTGATTGCAAAGAAACGCAAAGCGGGACGTCCTACGTTGAGCGAAGTTGCTGCGCGGGAAGTTACTACACCAATTCACTTAGAGGTCGTTTCTCCGATTTCTAATGAATCTGAGCGGGAAGTGAGTGCGGCTTAGTTTGCAAACAAGTTCAAATTTGTTAACGATGGCCACAAGGCAAATAGAATTGATATTGGCAGGATAAGGAAGACAACTGGAATCATCATCGCGACTTCAGCTTTTCCTGCAGCATTCATAATTCGATTTCGTTGATTTGCCCTTGCTT
>JBAXIC010000056.1:0-7233 GCA_037138575.1 Actinomycetes bacterium | reverse complement strand
GGATAGTTAATGTTGTACTTAGGAATACTAAACTTCTTAGGTACAACAGAAACTTGAGCTTCGTCATATAGATATAGACCAGGTGCCTCATTGTAAAGAATCACCATTGCTTGGCTATAGAGCTTTTGTGCTGCATCTTTATCTGAACCACTGAGTTCAATCGCATCATCTACCAACTTGTCGTACGTGGTGTTTTTCCAATAACTCAAGTTGAAGAAAGGCTTTGCACTGCTGTGAAATAGTGACCACAAGTTATCTACGCCTGCATCACTATAAGTTGGCCAATATTTAACAATGAAGAGATCTTGCGCATTTGCAGGATCCTTCTTTGCAGCAGCCCATTGTTGATTAAAGAGAATTCCCTGTACTTCAGCCTTTACGCCAATAGCTTCGAAGGCATCTTTAATCAATGGTACAAAGCGAGCTTCAGCTGAGTTCTCTGAAGCATAGGTGATTTTGATTGTTAGATCCTTGACACCGGCGCTAGCTAGAAGACTCTTAGCCTTAGTTCTAGCCATCTGGTATTGCGGAGTTGTTGAATCAAAAGGATAAATTCCCGCAGGAACAGGGCCGCGAGATTGAGTCGCATAACCCTGGCCACCTACCGTGGTGATTTCGCGATAATTAAGCGCCATCGATAATGCCTGACGAACTTTTGGATTATTCAAAGGTGCGCGTAATGTGTTGAAGTAACCAACATAGTTAAATGGTGACTTGTACTTAATCACGGTGTACTTATTGTTGCGCTTAAATGAAGTCATGCTCGTCAAAGGAATATTTGTAGCCCAATCAACTTGACCTGATGTCATCATTTGTTGAGCAGTAATTCCATCAGAAACAATTGAAATATCTATTGTTGAATATGTTGGCTTACTTGTAGCCCAATGCTTTGCATATGCAGAAAGCACAACTGAACTTCCCGCTTTATAACTTGAAATTGTGTATGGCCCAGATCCGCCATCTTTACCTGATTCATAATATTTAGAATCCTTAGCGACGGCGTCCAGAGCCTTTGGATTAACAATATATGCACCGTAAGTTGACGATGCAATCAAATCCATTGGAGCTGCGTATGACAAGTTAAGAACAACAGTGTCATCACTTGGAGTATCTACTGTCTTTAACGCATCCCAAATAAATCCGGCTCCACCTATTTTCTTAGATGATTCAAGACTTGCTTTAACTGCTGCCGCATTTACTGGTGAGCCGTCGTGGAAAGTTGCTCCCGCGCGAAGTTTAAAGGTCCAGGTCTTTCCATCTTTTGAAGCGGACCAAGATGTTGCTAGCGCTGGTGAATATTCTGGAGAGACGCCATCTGGATTTTTCCAAAGTAGTGGTTCATAAATATTCGTCATATAAAACGCTTCAGTTGAAAATGACTGGATTGGATCCCATGTAGTTACGGCTGCAGAAGTTGCAACTTTAAATACTGAAGCTGCGTGTGCAGCAGTTGGCACGGCAAAACTAGCAACTGCTAGTAGCGCTGATGTTGTGATTGCTATTAAGCGGATTTTCGGTGATGAAAATCGAGACTTAAGTGACATTAGCTTTCCTCCTTAAGTGCATTAAACGGCCTCACGAGGGTTTTCATATAGGCGCGTGCCGTGAGTTTAAAGTTGCTGGGTATGCCTGTCTATAGATATTGCTTGCCGTTTCCTATGCTTATTAGGCATACTCCCTCTATGGATTTGCGACTAGTTGGCTACTTCATCAAGGTTTTTGAGCAGGGTTCTATCTCGGCCGCTGCTCGAGAACTTCACATTGGACAACCATCATTGTCACGACAGATAAGACGACTGGAACGAGACTTAGGAGTCACACTTTTTACTTCTGGTCCAAAGGCAAGTGCAACATCTGCTGCAAACGCATTCGCTCCAATTGCGAGAGATCTCCTTGCACGCGCCGAACAAGCTGAGGCGAAAATGCGAACAACTGATCATTCTGAAATGTTGCGCTTAACTATTGCGGGGCCGCCCACGACTGTGGCAGATGTGATTGCACCATTTATTGCATCAGCCGGATCAGAGGGGCTGCTTGCAAATATCAGAGAAGTTTTACCGAACGCCGTGTACCGCGAACTTGCCGAATATCGCGCCGACTTGGTGGTTGGAAGTAGTCCTCCCCCTTCTCATCTTGAATATGTAGTTGTTGGCTATTCGCCAATTTGGGCACAATTGCCAGAGGATAAGAAAAATACCAAACGTAAAGAAATTCGACTTGAGGAAGTTGCAAAGTATCCAATTGCAATTGTTGACGACAACTACAATGTGCGGCGCATTTTTGATCAAGCGATCTCGGAAGCTGGTCTTTCCGTTGACATTGCATTCGAAACACAATCCACTCAAGCATCACAAGCGTTAGCTGCAGCCAATCGCGCGGTTTGCATCAGCTCAGATGACCCGCGATTTAACTTACATCCGCTGCTCATAAAGCAGCCAGGAAAAAGTAGTGCGCTATCAATTACTCTTTACTGCGCTTGGGATCCCAATCACTTCGCTATCGAACAGATCAAAAGCACGGCACGCGCACTAAGCAGTTTCTATAACGCGCAAAGAGAGAATTAAACAGAACTCTAAATTAATCCACGTAAGAATCAGGCTCTGATTCAGGATAGAAAAGCTTGTATCCAACTGCTCGAACCGCTGAAATTACTCGTGGCCCGCCCGCACCTTTAATCTTTATGCGAAGGCGTGATGCATGTGTATCAATCAGGTGATCACTCGAAAAATCGCTCGATCCACCAATTGCAGTTAGCACCTGCTCGCGAGTAAAGACTCGACGAGGCTGGTGCATCAAGAGTTCTATGAAATCAAACTCAGTACGGGTAAGTGGCACTACAGACTCGCCCACGCGTAATTCATGGCTTAAAAGATCCAGGGTCAAGCCGCCAGCTTTAAGCAAAGTTACCTCTTGAGGATTTGCAGTGCTTCGGCGGCGAACTTGATTGCCCACGCGCAAACTCAAGATTCGAGGTGAGACGGGTTTGCGGATGTAATCATCAGCCCCTGCCGCCAAACACATGGCCTCATCGACTTCGCCATCACGACTAGTAAGCATAATAATCGGTACTAATGATTCGCTTCGAATGATTCGACAGATTTCAAAGCCATCTGGTTGTCCGATTCCTATATCCAAAACAACAAGAGAAGGATTTTCATTTCTGAATATGCGCAACGCGGCTTCGCCGTCTGCAGCTTCTAATACACGATATCCATCGTCCTCAAGACTAACTCGAACAAATGCTCGAATATCTTCATTGTCATCTACGACCAAAATCGTATTTTTCATTGCTTCTCTCCCTGTTTCACTAGTGCTTCATAACTTCGTTCTAAAGTGTTTATTAGCGTTTTTTTCATGTCATGCACTTCATCAAAATTTGCTAGCGGAGTTGCCTCTAACCAATCGTGGAATTGAAGAATTAACTCATTTTCTTTTTCTAAATTATAAAAAGCAACAGCCCCACCCATTTGATGTGATGCCGAAATTAATTCTTCGTGCGTGGATGCCTTTAACGCATTTATGGCTTTGTGAAGGACGCTAAGGCGATTCCTTGAAATTAAGCGATCAGCCTCAGTTAAGAAACGGGGGAAATCAATAGTGAAAGTACTTCCTTGATTGACAACTGATTCAACGGAAATTTTGGCATTATGAAGTTCCAGGATTCTTGCCACAATTGCTAGTCCTAATCCGGTGCCTTCTATTTGACTTGCGACAGCGTTTTTGGCCCGCGAAAAACGTTTGAAAAGCTTAGGAATATCTTCGGCTGGGATTCCAATTCCCTGATCTTTAATCTCTAAGCGAACGGAGTCATCTTCAGCCTCCTTTGTAAAGGTGCTAAGCGTGATATCTACATGCGAGCCCTCAGGACTGAATTTGACTGCATTTGATAACAAGTTAAGAACGACCTGCGATATTTGATCTGAATTACCTAATATTACGAACTCTTTGTCATCAGCAATATGTAAATCAAAGGTTATAGATTTCTCATCTGTTTGAGGAGAGAGAATAAAGATTTTCTTCTTTATTATATCTGCCAAAAATACTTTCTCATGTTCTGAAATTTGCTCCGGGGAGTCAAGATTTGAAAGCGAAAGAATGCTTCCAACTAAATCGAGCAACACACTTGAGTTTCTCTCAATGACGTGAGTGATTTTCTCGAATTGGCCAGTTGAATCAGTGGGTCCAATGGTTCGCAATAAATCGATGTAGCCAATAATTGAGGTTAAAGGAGTTCTAAGTTCATGATTAACCGTAGATATAAAGTCATTCTTGTTGGCATTTAGGTCTTCTAAAGTTTTTACCGTAATTTCTGCACTTTCTAACCGCTTTACTGCAATTGATAGCGCCGCCGCTTCTTGATTAAGGCTATTACTGGCCGCGCGGTATTGCGACATAAAGGAAATACCACCACTAATTAAGAATATCGATGTGAGTAAGACCAAAATGAAAAGGAGCCACAAGTTTATTATTGTTTTATGGCTTCTATTTTCTGATGCAAGGCGAATGTGTAGGTCAAGTTCCTGCTGGTAATCAACAACCATTTTCCGTGACTGAGCTAGCATTTGATCAATAAAATCTCCAACTTTAACCTGTAGTCCTTCATGTAATCTCTCTGGCAAAAGACCCTCCGGTGCCGTCGCCAAGATCTCATCCGAAAGCTTTAGGGCTTTTACATACTCAGGTGCGGCCCGTTGTCCAGTACTAGTTCCATCGGCATTTATAACGCTTAGACGCTGAGCCAAGAAACCTCGGGCAATCGCTACGTCACGTTTAGGCAATAGCCCGCCTAACCACTCTGAGTATCTAATTGTGTAGGCCAGGCTTTCGCGCTGAGTAAAGATGATCGATGTGGCCGTAGATTGAGATGAAGAGAAAATTCTTGTTTCCTCTGATGCAATCCTAGAACTTGAAATCATAAAAGCACTAAGAATCACAAAATTTATGACAATCGCGGAGATAAGAATTTTCTGCGTGAAAGGAATCCTGAAGTGGAGACCTTCAGTTTCAGAAAATTGAATAGAGCTCAGTTAGGCCACGCTGATTTTCTTGAGTGACCAGTTCCATGGATCAAGAAACTTTGCCCATTTGCTGTTGTCCGGGAAAATTATGCGAATGGGACCTCCTTGGTCATATCCAATTGCTTTTCCACCACGAGCAATGGCCAAATATCCATTTGCACTCAAAAAGCTAGTTGCGTTATTTGTGTATACATAGTCATTAAGTGCAATTGTTTGAACTTTATCTTTGCCGCTAATTGCAGCTAAAGCGAAAATAGCTTTAAGCGGGATCACTCGAAAGCTTTGAACCTTTTTGACAAATGGCTCATGAATCGTGAGGTTTGTAGATTTCATAGCCATTAGATCGTTCATCGACAAATTTTTCTTCACTGAACCCTTTGATATTACAAGAATAGTTTCAGTTGGAGCAGGCGGTGCGACTTTAGCCCCACCATATGGATTGGCATCAGCTGCATTTGCAGATGGGACTGCCCCTACTAGAAGCGATAATAAGAAAGTAATTAAAATGCCTTTGATAAAATTTCTCTTCATAATATTCTCTCCGTAAATCTTGCCATGAAAAATCCCTGAATATAAATTTCTTATTGCTTAACTAGGTAATTACTCTTCATTTCCATCAAAAATCGCATGAACCTTTTCAGCCAGATTTGCTGGTCTAAAAGGTTTCACAATGTAAGAAGATGCACCAAGTTCAACAGCTGCATCGATATCATCGATAGTTGATTTTGCAGTAATCATCATGATTGGAACTTGATTTACTTTTTTATCTTTGTGTTCTCTAATAGTTGAGAGAACTTCCAGTCCAGATAATCCCGGCATCATCACATCTAGCAAAATTAGATCTGGTTTTTCATCATAGGTTTTTTCTAAAGCCTGAGCGCCATCTTCTGCCGCAAAGACTTCGTACCCCTCATTTTGAAGGACTAATGAGAGCAGTCCGCGAATGTCTTCATTGTCATCAACAACCAATACCTTCTTTGCTGATTCGGCCATGTCTAAATTCCTCGCTACTCTCGGTGGATTTGGCTGTAGTGTGCCATGCCTTTCGCGCTTAGAAAACCGTAAAAACGCCCAAAAAGGGGTCAATTATTACTGTGTAGTAGAAGCACACAAATCGTGAGGTTGCCGAGAGGTTTCTCTTTTAAATTCACGCCATGAGTAAACGCCCGGTTAACAGGAAAAGAAAGACAAAGTTTAGAGCTGTCGCGCTCAAAATTTTGGCTATCATTTTCATTTCCGGAATTGTTGCGACTCCAACCATATTACATAATTTTTATGGTTACGGGATTTCCCCAGTTTTGTCTGGAAGTATGCGACCACTTGCACAACCTGGTGATGCATTTATAACTGTTGATCGTCCTGCATCAGAATTAAAAGTTGGAAACATTGTCACTTTGCACACTGCAGACTCACAAAGTTTATACGCACATAGAATTATTGATATCCGTGAAATTAGCGGATCAATTCGAATTATTACCAAAGGTGATGCAAACCCCACTGCAGAACAAGATCCATTTTTGGTTTCGCCAAATCAAAAAGTTCCAGTAACGATTGCACGCGTATTGTGGATTGGACATGTACTTGTCTATCTCACATCAGTTCAGGGGCGCCAAGCTGCATTAGCCCTCATAGTTGTCGCCAATATATTAACTCTTATATTGGCGATGTTTAAAAAGAAGATAGAAGAAAGAAACTTCCATCTAGAACAGGTCTACAAAGACTTATATATGGAAGCACACGTTACAAAAATGAACGAAATGAAGAAGATGCAACTGTACAAAGAACTCTATGCAGAATCCCGCAAAGAGCTACAAACTATCAAGGAGAACTAAATGAGATTGCTATCTGGAACATTTTTACAAGGGGCGGCGCGATTTACAGTCAAGTTATTGATTGTCGCCACTGCGACTGTCGGAGGTGGAGCTTTAGTTAGCTCTTCAGTCTTCGCAGCCCTTTCAGCTACAGCTACTGGAACAACTTCAGTAACTACTGGAACATTAAAGCTTGTCCAACTCGCTGCCGGTAGCGGTGGCGGTTTTGTCAGCGGTGGTTTTGCTACTGCAATCACTGGAATGGCACCATCTGACACTGTCAACAAGTTTGTAACGCTTACAAACAGCGGAACACTTGATGCTGGATCTACTACATTAACTGTGGTTGGTACTGGCTCTACTGCATTGACAACCAGCGCAGCCAATGGTCTGCAAGTCTGGAT
>JBAXIC010000055.1:0-7348 GCA_037138575.1 Actinomycetes bacterium | reverse complement strand
CTGGAGGTGCTGTTGGTGTTACCGGAGTTGGATCGGTACAAACTCCGTTGACATTGACCTGTGGGCTAGTACAAATAACTACAGGAGTTGGATCGGTACAAACTCCGTTGACATTAACCTGTGGGCTAGTACAAATAACTACAGGATCGACTACGCAATCTTCCCCGACTGCGTGAAACCCTGTTTGGCAAATCTTTGGATCATCGGAATCGGAATCAGATGATTCTGAATCATCCGAAGAGGATTCTTCAGATGATGAATCATGAGAACCTGATTCCACTGGAGTAATCTCAACATCATCACCCTTTGAACTACCGCTCTTTTTTTCTGCAGAAGAGTTTGAGGTTTTTGAGTTACCTTGTGACGAACTATCAGCATATGAAGCTGGTGTGATTGTCAGGAAAATTGCGACGGACGCTGCCAAAAACAAGCTAAAGGTCAGACGAGATTTACTATGTTTAACATTCAAATTCAATTAATTCACCTTATTTATTAGTTAACGAGAGAAAGCTGCAAAACCAGCGGCTTATAGGTCGTTAACCTAATTTTTAGCTGCGTAAATCCCGAATAAATAGGGGGTCCGTGCAGGGGATGCCCCTTAAATACTTTTGAGTGGGGGAAATACCTATTTAGTAGGAACGCGAAGCTTCTGGCCAGCCAAAACGTCATATCCCTTGAGGTTATTAGCTTCACGGATCGCTTCGACCATAGCCTGGACATCCCCCGTTGAGTAAGCCGAGGCAACTGACCAGAGTGTTGCTCCCCCTGGAACCACAACGGTTACATAGGAGGCAGCAGCCACTACTTGTTCCCCGCCAGCAGATTTGGCAGCAAAACCAGCCACCAGCACGACGGTTAAAGAGGCCACAAATAATGTTCGTGCTAGTCGACCACGGCGAGTTAAAGTTGCGCCGGACGGATTGGTCGAAGGTGCAATTTGGCTAGAAAAGCCTTGTAATACACCGTTATTGCTAGCTAATGTCACAGTAGTCATGGTCGTTCTCCTTGGGGAAAGGTATTCGAACAACTGTTCGAACAAGGACAATTAAACACCCCACCACTGACAAATTGCAAGCCAAATTCGAACATATGTTTGAATTTTTCCTTCCTCTGTGTCACCCTGTATCCATGAGCACACAGAGCCCCTCAACCGCTGGCCTATCTACACGCCAGGCCGAAATCCTCAACGTTATTGAAACTGCCATGACTGAACAGGGTTATGCCCCAACAATGCGTGAAATCGGGGCGGCCGTTGGCCTGACCTCGACGGCATCAGTGAAATACCAGCTCGAGATCCTGGAACAAAAAGGTTTTATTCGCCGCGATGAAAGCAAGGGCCGAGCGTTAGAGCTCACCCCTGAAAATAACAATGGCGCACCTGTTGCAAAGACAAAGTTTATTCCACTTGTTGGACGCATCGCAGCTGGTGGACCGATTACCGCTGAACAAGAAGTTGAAGAAACATTTCCGTTGCCAGAATCACTTGTCGGAAAAGGTGATTTATTTATGCTCAAAGTTGTTGGTGAATCAATGATTGATGCCGCTATCTGCGATGGCGATTTTGTAGTTATTCGTTCGCAGAAAGATTGCAATAAGGGCGAAATCGTTGCCGCAATGATTGATGGCGAAGCAACGGTAAAAACATTTTCTCGCAAAGACGGTCATATCTGGTTGCTACCAGCAAATGATGCATTTGAACCAATCAATGGTGATGATTGCGAAATCTTAGGAATCGTTACTGCGGTTTTGCGCTCTGTCCGTTAATTAATTGCGCGGGTAACAATAACGCGCGCTTGATCACCAAAGTGCTCACTTCCTGGTTCGTACACATCAATTCGCAAAATCTCTGGTTGGGTTATTGCGCCGATAGAAACCAAAGCATCTAACTCCCCCGCGAAATTCTTAGATTCAAAATGTTCGTTATTTACACCGACAACTAACCAGCCATCATGTGCAAGCAATGGCAACAAATTGCGCAAACATTCAGGACCTAGATGGCCATGTGTAAATGTTCCCGAACTGATCAACGCTTCATAGGGTGCATTTTCATTGGCAACATCACCTGTTAAATCACGTTCATAAAGTTGGCGATAAACGGCGGTTCCATCAGTGCGCGTTTTTAACTTAGCTTGCTCTAACATCTCACGCGAGATATCCATGCCATCTAAAACAACATTAGGACGAAGCCTAGACAAGTACATTCCCGTTAGCCCAGTGCCCGTACCAATATCAAGCACACGAGAAACTGAATCAGTTACAACTTGATCAAATACTTCACTTATTGCTTTGGGATAGCGGTACTGCTTGGCATCAACAAAAGATGTGTCATAAGTAGCGGCCCACTTTGCATATAAGCGCTTATTATCTTCAGGGGTCTTTACGGAATATGCCTCATCCAAGCCGAGTGCGTCATCGCTCATAAAATTACTGTAGTGCGCTTATGGCGCGAAATAAAGACATATGCATACGCGAATGATTGGGATCAACTGGAATCGGAATTGAGGAAAGCTTAACAATTACCGTTCTGGTTGAAGGATCAATCCAAATATATTGACCATAGATACCAACGGCATAAATCTCACGTGCTGCGCTACCAGTAACCCACCACTGATTTTTATATGAACCCGCAGGGTGAAGTGAGCTTAAATAAATGGGTACTGCAACTTCTTTGTCCCCCCCATTCAATGTCGCCTCTATCCACGAATTTGGAAGAATTTGTTGACCGTTTAAAAATCCACCATTCAAAATTAACTCTCCAAATAGGGCAAGATCGCGGGCAGTGCATGAAATACCACCATTTCCAACTGAAAGTCCTTCGTGATCTAAGGTAATTGTGGCAGCGAATTTAGCTCCTAGTGGCTTCCATAATTCTTCTTCGAGCAGCTCTGGATAAGACTTACCCGTTACTCGGGAAATCAGCCAAGCGAGAGCATCGGTATTTGCTGAACAATATTGAAAAGCTTTTCCATTTTCACCACTTGCCGAAAGTGTAGGTAAGAAAGTGCGCAAGCCCGCGTCATGATCTGTGAAATTGCTTCTCCAGCCACATGCTCGATCGAGACGGGCCATCTCTGAGTTTGGATCTGTGTAATCCTCTGAGAAATTTAATGCAACTGTCATATCTAAAGCCTGTGCAACTGTTGCCGATCCATAGACACTTGAAGTGAGTTCAGGTAAGTAGTGCCCCAAGCTTTTGTTTGGATCAATTACTCTTTTTTCAATCATGATTGCGTAAAGCGCACCCAAAATTGATTTGGAAACTGATTGAAGAAGATGCAGGGAATTTGCCTGCATTCCATTCGCGTAATTTTCATAAACTAATACGCTATCTTTTAAAACAACAAGGGCATCGGTGTGAGTCTCTGACAGTAAATCCGAAAGCTTAAAACGTTCGCCTTCAGTATCAATTATTAACTGCTCAAAATTCGTATTTACGCTGCTTGCTATCTCAAAAGCCCTATTTGCAGGTGAAATTTCCTGCACTGGCAAGAACTGCGAAACATTCTGAAAGGCCCATTTATTCAAAGGTCCGTCTTGCCACTCATCCAAATTGAAATTAGGTGGCAATGTGGAGGAAATTTGAAGGTTTCGAGAATAGACAGAGATTAACTCTCTGGTGAATGGGTGCTGTGGATTGGTTAAGACAGAACCCGAGGTACCCACTTCAACAAATTTGCCATCCTTCATAACTGCAACTCGATCGCTCAAGTGAGCAACTACATCCAAGTTATGAGAGATCATAAAATATGTAAGATTAAAATCTCGGCGTAGCTCTTCCAATAAATTCAAAATCTGAGCCTGCACAGAAAGATCTAATGACGAGGTTGGTTCATCTAACAAGACAATTTTAGGATTTGTTGCCAATGCGCGTGCGATCGCTACACGCTGACACTGACCACCGGAAAGTTCATGAGATTTTCTGGTGAGCTGACTAGATGCAAGTCCTACCCGATCTACTAGAAAATCAACACGCTTATTAATTTCAGAGGCGGAATCTCCACGTAACTTAAGCGGCTCAGCAATAGCGTCGAAAACGCTCATTCGAGGATTAATAGAACCGGCAGGGTCTTGAAAAACAAATCCCAAATTCGATCTAAGCTCTCGAGTACTCCTTCTAGATTTTCCAGCCAATGATTCACCTAAAATGGTGATGGAGCCCGCGGTTGGAACGCTGATTCCAAATGCGCATCGCGCTAAAGTGCTTTTACCCGAACCTGATTCACCAACGACTCCCAATACTTCACCTTCGAATAGTTCAATCGATATGTCATTTACTGCGGTAAAAAGCGACTTGCTATTTCGCACATGAAACTCTTTACTGAGATGAGAAATCTGCATAACTACTTGCTTCATGGTTGTGCCTTCCAGCAGGCAATTTCTTGTTGGCCAAGTCGCACAACGGGCGGCTCGACTTCACAAGTTTCATCAGCCAACGAACAACGTGCGGCAAAAGAGCAGCCCGTAAGATCTTTTAGGGTTGAGGGAACACTTCCTGGAATTGCAGTTAGTTCTCCGCGTGGCTTCTGCGCACTCGGAATAGCACCTAAAAGTCCACGCGTATATGGATGTTGAGGGTTATTCATTACCTCTTGGGTTGGGCCACTTTCGACCACACGCCCGGCATATACAACTGCCATAACATCTGACACCTTTGCAACTGCGCTAACGTCATGTGAAATAAATAGCATTGCAAATCCTTCACGCTGCTGGAGTGCACGAATGAGCCCCAGAACTTGGTGCCCAATAGTTGCATCTAACGCAGTCGTTGGCTCGTCAGCTATTAAAAGTTTGGGAGTTGAAATTAGCGCCATTGCAATCATGCACCGTTGCAACATTCCGCCAGATAGTTCGTGAGGATAAGAATTCATCACTCGTTGGGCATCATTTAGGCCAACAGAGTGAAGGCGAGATGTTAGAAGTTGATCAATGTCATTACGGGCAATTTTGCGTCGCTGTGCAACCATGTGAAGTTGTGATCCAATGGTAAAAATCGGATTAAAAGCAGATTGAGGATTTTGAAAAATCATTGTTATTTCTGATCCGCGAAGATCTTCCATCTCAGTCGCGGTGACCTGTCCATGTTCGGCAAACTCAATCACTCCGCGTTGAACTGCAGAAGTTGGAAGTAATCCCATTATTGCCGTTGCCGTTAGTGTCTTGCCGCAACCTGTTTCACCAACAATACCTAGAGTCTGTCCAGAGGTAATCTCGAGGTTAATTCCACGAAGAGGAGTATTAGTAACATTGCCAGCGACATTAAAATCTACTTGCAAATCTTTGATTTTCAATACTGTGCTCATTGGCGCGCAATTCTTGGATCAAAATGATCTCGAAGTGCATCTCCAAGAATATTAAAAGCTAAGACCGCAAGAAAGATTGCCAATCCCGAAAATGTCGAAATCCACCATTGATCGAAAATAAGGTTTCTACCCTGGGCAACCATTAATCCCCAGTCAGCTGCCGGCGGTTGTGCGCCAAGTCCGATAAAGGCAAGGGATCCAGCTGCAAGAATCACGGTTCCTAGATCTGCCGCAATTTGAACGATAAGCGGAGTTGTAACGTTTCTTAAAATATGGCGAAGAATTATTACGCGGTCTGGGACTCCCATTGCTGCAGATATTTCAACATACGGCTTTGATTTAACGATACTGGCTTCCACTCGAATCAGCCGCGCATACCAAGGCCACCAAGAAATAATCAATGCAATTAAGGCATTAATTAAACCGGGTCCGAGAAAAGTGACTGCAACCAAAGAGAGCAGAAGTGGTGGGAAAGAAAGGAATAGCTCACTAATTCGCATAATCAAACTATCGATCCATCCTCCTCGATAGCCCGCTATCAGACCTAAAAGAGTTCCGATGATTGCAGCAAAACCAACTACGGCAAGTGCTATAAATAATGCCGGACGGGCTCCAAAAATAATTCGGCTCAGTAAATCTCTGCCAAGTTCATCTGTACCCAATATGTGCTTCCAACTAGGTCCAATAAAACTATTATCCACATTTGCTTTGCCTTTACCCTCATGTGGGTATGGAGCAACCCATGGTCCGAAAATCGCTAAGAAAATAAAGAGGATCAAAATTAGGCTGGCCATTGAGGTGAGTTTGTCTTTAAATAGAAAGCTAACCGATCGCAATTGTTTCTTCATTTCATCCACACTCGCGGATCTAGTTTGCTCTGAATTAGATCGACTATAAAATTAGTAACTAAGTAGCCAATAGCTGCAACTAATGTGATTCCCATGATTGCCGGATAGTCAATGCTCAAAAGAGAGTTAACTGCAAAACTACCAATACCAGGCCAGTTGTAAACCTGTTCAACGAAAAAAGTTCCTGTAATTAAATATGCAGATGAGAGACCGGCAACAGTCACTATGGGTGGAAGTGCGTTTCTCAGCGCCAGTTTAAAAAATATTAACCTTTCTGACAGCCCATACGCCCGTGCAACTTTGACGTAATCCTGGCTCATGACTTCGAGAAGATTTGCTCGTGCCATGCGCGACAACAACCCAAATGAATACGCCGACAAGGTCAGTGCAGGCAAAACCATATGATGCAAACCGTTAAGGGTTGCATGGTAATTACCCGTCATAATTGAATCCAATAAAGGAAAACCTGTGACTTTAGTTATCGGATGATCATATTTAAGTTCAATATCGAACTGTCCTGTTGCTGGAAACCAAGAAAGCCTGCCGGCAAATAGCATTTGCAATAATAGGCCTAGCCAAAATGCTGGCATTGATACTCCAGCAATGGCAAGAATGCGAATTATTGAGTCCTGCAGCTTTCCACGATACTTAGCGGCATATACGCCTAGAGCCACACCTATTACAAGTGCGATGCTTATTGCGAAGAAAATGAGCTCCAAAGTTGCAGGTAATCGATCGCGAATCTCTTGAAGTATCGGTTGTTTTGTCGAAAGCGAATAACCCCAATTGCCTTGGAATGTCTGCACCAAATACTTGAAATACTGAATTGGAATCGGCTGATCGAGTCCCAACGTAATTCTAAGTTTTGCTGCTTCGGCCGCCGTTGCTTTAGGACCAATATATGCAAGAGAAGGGTCACTTGGGATAACCCTGGCTAATGTAAAAGTAATAAAACTTGCCCCAAGTAATACTAATAGCGCAGAGGACAAGCGGTTTCGTATGATTTTCAAATGCTTATCCCCTTTTCATAGTGTTGACAGCGAAATCTAACGACTGAGAGCGGGCCACTTACGCAGCCCGCTCTCCCCTCGTTTACCGTGCATATTTATGAAGAGAGCTTAACTCCAGCAAAGAATGCCGAGAAAGGATAGTTAATGTTGTACTTAGGAATACTAAACTTCTTAGGTACAACAGA
This sequence comes from Actinomycetes bacterium, assembly GCA_037138575.1. GTDB lineage: Bacteria > Actinomycetota > Actinomycetes > Nanopelagicales > Nanopelagicaceae > Planktophila. The sequence goes on along the minus strand of JBAXIC010000055.1, from coordinate 5 downwards.
AACTT
>JBAXIC010000054.1:0-7477 GCA_037138575.1 Actinomycetes bacterium | reverse complement strand
GCATCGCTGCCTGTTTCTTTCAACGCATGGCGAGGAATTGGGGCACCGCTCATACCATCAGATCCATGCACATTCTGAGCCGTATGAAGGTCTCTAATAATTGGCTTACTCATGCCGCGATATACCGGAGTTTTCGCCCCCATCAATGCAACTGTAGCTAGGGCATTTTCCGTTGCGAAGTCGATAGGAACGTTGCCAGCAACAGTGGTGATGAGTTCAACAGAAACTTTGGGATTGCCTAAGGCAAGCATTAAAGCTACGGCGTCATCGCTTCCCGTGTCAGTATCAATTACAAGTTTCATGTTTCTCCCTATTTCTCAATGGTTAAGGCTAACTTTCTTTCTCAAATAAACAAGAGTGATCTGAAATATTCCTTCTCGAGAAGGCCTCTTCGCGGTAGACTCGACCAATGCACGTTATTGATGGAACATCCAATTCCATAAAGAGCTTTCTTAAAACTCTTTCACCAGTGGATCAAGTTGGTGCAGAAGCCCGAGCTGCGATGCTCGCAACCCGAAGTATTAAAACATCAAGTAAAACATGGGCTATCGACACGGCAATTTCAATGATCGACCTCACCACTCTTGAGGGTGCTGATACTCCTGGCAAAGTGAAAGCAATCTGCAACAAAGCGATACGCCCAGATCCAACAGACCCAACAGTTCCTCATGTTGGCGCCATCTGTGTATATAACGATATGGTCAAGATTGCTCGCGAACATTTAGATGCCGTGGGCGGAGAAGAAATTCCAGTAGCAGCTGTATCAACAGCTTTTCCTTCTGGCCGCGCTTCACTTGAAGTGAAGAAAGTTGATACGGAATTTGCAATTGCGAACGGTGCCACGGAAATTGATATGGTTATTGACCGCGGCGCTTTCCTATCAGGAGATCTTGTTAAAGTCTTTAGCGAGATTGAATATATAAAGTCCCTCTGTGGCGATAAAGCACATTTGAAAGTAATTCTTGAAACCGGAGAACTTGTCACACTCGACAATGTTCGCAAGGCTTCATATTTGGCAATGGCAGCTGGTGCAGATTTTATTAAGACGAGTACTGGCAAAGTGACTCCAGCAGCAACGGCCCCGGTCGTGCTGGTAATGCTAGAAGCTGTGCGAGATTGGTATTCGATGACGGGCGTAAAAATTGGCGTTAAGCCAGCTGGTGGAATCCGAAATACAAAAGATGCGATTAAGCAGCTAGTGCTTGTGAATGAAACAGCCGGTCCTGAATGGCTCAATCCCCAGCTATTTCGTATCGGTGCAAGCGCCTTGCTTAATGATTTATTGATGCAAAGAATGAAGCTACGTGATGGACACTATGCCAGCCCTAACTACGTGACATTGGACTAAAAATGACCTTCGAATATGCCCCAGCGCCCGAATCAACTTCAATCGTCAAGTTGAAATCTGAATATGGCCTTTTCATCAATGGGAAATTTGTACCGGCCAAGGGTGGAAAAAGCTTTCCAACAATTAATCCAGCCAATGAAGAGTTATTAGCAAAGATTGCACTTGGGTCTGATTCTGATGTAGATAATGCCGTTGCTGCTGCACGCAATGCCTACAGCAAAGTTTGGTCGAAGATGCCCGCTGCTGAACGTGGTAAATATTTATTTCGCATTGCCCGCATTCTTCAAGAGCGCGCTAGAGAATTTGCAGTGTTGGAAACAATGGATAACGGCAAGCCAATTCGCGAAACAAGAGATGTGGATATTCCGCTAGCGGCAGCTCACTTCTTCTACCACGCAGGTTGGGCCGATAAATTAGAGCACGCAGGAGTTGGATCATCTCCAAAGCCACACGGAGTTGTAGGCCAAATTATCCCTTGGAATTTTCCACTCTTGATGCTGTCGTGGAAAATTGCACCGGCACTTGCTACTGGAAACACGGTTGTTCTAAAACCTGCTGAAACTACGCCGCTTACTGCCCTTCTTTTTGCTGAAGTTTGTCAACAAGCTGAATTGCCTGCCGGTGTTGTCAACATTATTACAGGTGACGGAACTACAGGCGCTTCAATCGTTAATCATCCGGGTATCGACAAGATTGCTTTTACTGGTTCTACTGCAGTGGGTAAAGGAATTGCACGAGCTATAGCGGGGACTAAAAAGTCTGCGACTCTTGAATTGGGTGGGAAAGGCGCAAATATTGTTTTTGGAGATGCGCCGATTGATGAAACAGTCGAAGGAATTATTACTGGTATTTTCTTCAACCAGGGCCATGTGTGTTGTGCAGGTTCCCGTTTGCTTGTTCAAGAAAATATTCACGATGAAGTTATGGCAAAACTAAAGAGTCGGATTGAGAAAATCAGAGTCGGCAACCCACTAGATAAGAACACCGATCTTGGAGCTATCAACTCAGCCGCGCAACTTTCAAAAATTAAGGAATTAGCAGATTCAGGCGAAACTGAAGGTGCAGAGCGCTGGAGCCCTCACTGCGAACTTTCATCAAAAGGTTTCTGGTATCCACCAACGATCTTTACCGGAGTAACTCAAGCACATCGCATCGCTCGTGAGGAAATCTTTGGACCAGTTCTCTCGGTTCTAACCTTCAGAACTCCTCAAGAAGCTATTGAAAAAGCGAATAACACCCCATTTGGCCTATCTGCTGGAATCTGGACAGATAAAGGCTCTCGTATCCTTTGGACGGCAAAACATCTTAAAGCTGGAGTTATTTGGGCGAATACATTTAATAAATTTGATCCTGCAAGCCCATTTGGAGGCTATAAAGAATCCGGCTGGGGACGTGAAGGAGGCCGCCATGGCCTTGCTGCTTATCTGAAAGGTGGCAAATAATGCGTATCGACGTCAAAAAGACATACAAACTTTATATAGGTGGAGCTTTTCCGAGAAGCGAATCCGGACGATCTTACGAAATTACCGGCGCAAAAGGAAAGTTCATTGCAAACCCAGCGCAGGCATCTCGCAAAGATTTGCGCGACGCAGTTGTTGCTGCACGTTCAGCATTTCCAAGTTGGTCAGCTGCTACGGCTTTTAACCGTGGACAAATTCTTTACAGAATTGCTGAAATTATGGAGGGTAGAAGTTCTCAGTTTGTTGATGAAATTATTGCGATAGAGGGTGCCACCCCAGCTGCTGCTCAAAAGCAAGTTCGCGAGGCGATTGATCTTTGGGTTTGGTATTCAGGGTGGTGTGACAAAATTGGATCGATTTATGGTTCAACAAATCAAGTGTCTGGAGCGTTTTATAACTTTACGATTCCAGAACCAGTGGGAGTTGTTGGAGCATTTGCGCCGCAAAAATCTTCTCTCCTAGGTTTAGTGCAAACTCTTGCGCCAATCATCGCCGTAGGAAACACGGTTGTTGCCGTAGCAAGTGAAAAGCTCCCACTCTCCGCAATCACCCTGTCCGAAGTTCTTGCAACCAGCGACTTGCCGGGCGGTGTTGTGAATCTATTGACCGGCATTACTTCCGAACTAGCACCGTGGATGGGAGCTCATATGGATGTAGATGCCATAGATACATCTGGGCTTACGGCAGCACAGGATCAAGAAGCTCGTGTTGCTGGCGCTGAAAATCTAAAAAGAATTGCAGCATTCAAAGCAGAAGCATCACCACAAAGAATTTTAGCTTTTATGGAGCATAAAACCGTTTGGCATCCAATCGGAATTTAAGAGCGTGAAATAGTCTCCATCCAAAGCTCGCGCATAGCATCTACGTCGATCTCTGTGCAGACATCAATACGGGGGGCATCGAGGTGTGCTGGATCTAGTTCTTGGAATGCTTCTGGGCGTCGATCGCAGATTGTGGCACCCCTATTTGGTCCAAAAGTAGTGTCAACCATTGCTTTCATATTTACTTGTGTAGCTAATTCCGGACGTAAGGCTGTGGCAACAGCGCCATAATCTCCGAGAGTTATTTCGTACTCGAGGCGGTCAAGCATTGCCTTAACTAGACTTCCAGCGAACGTGGACGGTGCATGGTTCTTTTCCATGAGGCGTTTCACATGATCGCGATTCATTCGAAGTTCGTTGAAAACATCAAGTCCATACATGGTGATTGGAATTCCACTTTGGAACACGATTGCTGCAGCTTCTGGGTCATGCCAGATATTAAATTCCGCTGTTGCTGTTGCATTCCCAATTGAGGCAGAGCCACCCATAAGAACTATACGTTCAAGTTTCTTTGCGGTCTCAGGAAAAGAGCGAAGAAAGAGAGCTATGTTTGTGAGCGGCGCGAGAGGAATAAGCGTTACCGGGTCTTTTGACTCTTCGATGAGATCTCTCATTAATTCAACAGCAGGACGAGGGTCAAGTTGGCGTTTGGATTCCGGAAAACCTAAATCACCTAAACCATCAGCACCATGTACATGTTCTGCGTAACGGGGTTCATCAATAAGTGGACGAGTTGCACCAGCCGAAACAGGAATGTCACCAGCTTCAGCACCATCTAACACTTTGAGGGTATTTATGATGACTTGCTTCAAGTTGGTGTTTCCATCTACGCAGGTGACGCCAAGAAGATTGATTTCGGGATGGCGTGCTGCAAAAAGTAGAGCGAAAGCATCGTCTACTCCGGTATCTACGTCGAGAATGAAGTTTTTCATGATGTCCTTGCTGGTACGGCCTCGTACCCTCGTAGTGCGAACGTTTGACGTCTTACTGGATTATCTTCGAGCTCTATCTTTGGAAATCTTTTAAAAAGCTCTGGAAGTGAAATGCTCATCTCTAGGCGAGCGAGTGGTGCTCCAATACAAAAATGAATTCCTGCTCCAAATCCAATCTGAGGGTTCGGATCTCGAGTGATATCCATTTGCGTTGGAGATTTGAATACATCTTCATCTCTGTTTGCCGATCCGAGCAGGCTGACGATCTTTTGGCCTTTAGGAATTGTTACACCGCCAACTTCGGCATCCTGAGTGGCGGTTCGCTCAAAGAATTGAAGCGGAGCATCAAATCGTATAAATTCCTCTATCGCTGTGGTGGCGACCTGTTCTGGGTTTTGCTGGAGGAGCTCCCATTGAGAGTGATTCTGATGGGCCGCAACCATGCCATTTCCAAAGCCATTTACGCTGGCTTCATGACCTGCATTTAGCAGCAGGACACAGGTAGCAATCAGTTCGTGAGTGGAAAGCTTCTCTCCTGCCTCTTCGACTTGAGCTAACTCTGTGATTAAATCATCGGTCGGATTGGCTTTGCGTAAAAGCATTAATCCATGAACGTAGTCTGCAAATTCGTTCGCAGCAGTTCGTGCTTCGGATTGGTGAGTGAGCGAAGGGTTAACTTCGTACATTTTGACGATGGCCTGGGACCAGGGGCGAAGGAGATGTTCATCTTCATCTGGAAACCCAAGCAAAGCGGCAATGACTTTTACGGGTAGAGGTTCGGCATAATCAGCGATTAGGTCAAATTTTGAACCCTTAGCCTCAATCTCATCTAAAAGTTTGTGAGTGAGCGAAACAATGTTAGGGCGAAGCGCTTCAATGCGGTTTTTATTAAAAGCCTTCATTACTAGTGAGCGAAGTCGAGTGTGCTTAGGTGGTTCGCTATCAAGTATCGAATCAGAATGAAGATAATTAAAAACATCCCATTCAGGAGAGGGCTCTTTTGGCTTAAAAATTCTTCCTAACGATTTATTTCTCAAAACCTCGTTAGCATCACGGTGATTTGGTGCAAGAAAAAGATTTAATTCATCATGCCAAATTGGCTTACCAAACTTTCGCAATTCTGCAAGATGAGGATATGGATCATTGATTACATCTGGACTCGTGAAATCAATCATTACGCTTCCAATTTTTCGTAGCCAGGGCGGATTTGAGAATTCAGAATATCGCTAATTTCATCTGCAGATATGAACGCCGCATTGATGGCGTTTTCGGTTACATCCTGCAAATCTTGGATAGTCCAATTGTGAGCCATTGAAATCTCTGTCATCTCTTTGATCATTGAAGTATTGCTCATCAAGCGATTATCGGTATTTACGGTCACGTTGAATCCTAAATTCTTCAAGACGCCAATTGGATGTTCAGCATATGTTGCCGCCGCACCAGTTTGTAGATTCGAAGTCGGGGCTAATTCAAGAGCAATCTGTCGATCAAGAATCTCCTGAGCTAAGTCTCCCAAGGTTGCTTCGCCGTCAGTAAATGAAATATCGTCAATAAGTCGGACTCCATGGCCAATTCGATCAGCCTGGCACTCTCTTACTGCCAAAGAAATCGATTCTATTGGAGCCGCTTCACCTGCGTGAATTGTGTAGTGCGCGCCATTTTCTTTGAGAAAATTGAAAGCCTTAATGTGGTCTGTTGGAGGGAATCCCATCTCAGGACCTGCGATATCAAACCCAACGACACCTTTTCCTCGATACTTAATGACCTTCTCGGCAACTTCTGATGCAAACGAATTATGGCGAAGGGCGCACAGCAGACCTTCAACACGAATGTCAAGCCCTTCATTCTTGGCTTCGGCCATTCCTTGTTTGTAACCCTCAACCGTGTATTCAATTACTTGATCGATAGTTAAACCTTTTCGCGTGAATAATTCAGGAGCTCCTCGCACTTCTGCATAAACGACGCCTGAGCGAGCCAAATCCAAAGCACACTCGCGATTAACACGAATAATCTGTTCGGCTGTTTGCATTAGAGAAATTGTGTGCTCGAATGTTTCAAGATAGAGCTCGAGAGTTCCTTCGCTACACGATTCAAAAAACCATTTTTGCAAAGGTTCGGCATCATAAAAAGGAAGATTCTTGTACCCAGACTCAATGGCAAGATCAATCATCGTCTGGGGGCGCAATCCACCATCGTTGTGATCGTGAAGAAGAACCTTCGGGGCTTTTCCTACCTGTTCATGTGTAATAAAGGACGACATTTACTTTAAATCATCCGGACCAAATGCCCATGGAAGCATATCTGCCATTGTTTGGGGGCCGTCGGGCGTCATCAATAGCATTTCTGGTCCGCCATGCTCAAAAAGAAGTTGTCGGCAGCGACCACAAGGCGCCAAATAGTTGCCCGCAGCATCAACACACACAACTGCGATAAGACGTCCGCCGCCGCTGTGGATTAAATTAGAGACCAAACCACATTCTGCGCAGAGGCCCAATCCATAACTAGCATTTTCTACATTACATCCAGAGACATAACGGCCATCGCCTACGAGAGCTGCAACGCCAACGGGAAAATTTGAGTATGGTGCGTAAGCCTTAGTCATAGCGCTTTTTGCAAGCTCGTGAATTTCAGACCACGAGATTGTTGCCGAATTAGTTGTTGTATTCATATTGAAGCCGAGTGTATGGGGATTAGATATCTTTTCCAAGAGGTGGACGAGCCCCAACGCTGCCGATACAGATGCTTGCTTGGACAATTCCCCTCTTAATCGCGCGTTCTAAGTGCGGTTCTTCAAACCAGGCGGAAATGAATCCTGCAGCGAAGGAGTCGCCGGCACCGGTCGTGTCCACGACGTCAACTTCCTCGGCAGGAACCTCGACAATCATGGCATGCTCGAAAATTGCAATCGCTCCTTTA
>JBAXIC010000053.1:0-7640 GCA_037138575.1 Actinomycetes bacterium | reverse complement strand
TCAATGAGCAAAGTCGGCTTGAAAGCTTTAGATGCTGCGGGTTTAACTGTTAATGATCTCGATGTATTTATCCCTCACCAAGCAAATATCCGAATTATTGAAACAATGGTCAAAGAGATGAAATTGCCAGATTCGGTTTTAGTTGCCGACGATATTCGTGTCAATGGAAATACTTCGGCTGCCTCGATTCCGCTTGCGATGGATATTTTGTTAGAGCAACACCCCGAGATGCATGGAAAATTGGCTCTGCTCATTGGATATGGCGCAGGCCTTGTTTATGCGGGACAAGTGGTGCAATTGCCTCCTAAGCCTTGAGACCCCTCATTTCCTGAGATTTGCCCCACTTAGGCCTGTCGATACTCGTAAGTAAGTACTAACTTAATAGAGAATTACCACCTGTTGATCCGATGAACTCAAGTAAAAAGAAAAGGAACACATCACATGGCACTTGCACAAGCAGATGTACTCGCAGGACTTAAAGAGATCGTTGAAGAAGTAGCCGGTATCCCAGCTGCATCAATTGAACTTGATAAGAACTTCACCGAAGATCTAGAAGTAGATTCACTAAGCATGGTTGAAGTTGTAGTTGCTGCAGAAGAGCGCTTTGGCGTAAAGATTCCAGATGAAGCAGTTACTGATCTCGTCACTGTAGGCGATGCAGTTAATTTCATCGTTAACGCTGCTAAGTAAGTAGTAAGTAACAAAAACAAATGTCTCGTCGTCGCGTAGTCGTCACTGGGCTCGGTGCCACAACTCCAGTTGGTGGAGATGTAACTTCTTCTTGGTCAGCGCTATTAGCTGGTACAAGTGGAGTTCGCTCACTTACTGAAGAGTGGGCGCAGAGCATCCCAGTGCACTTCGCTGCGCGAGTGGCAGTTGAACCATCGCAACAGATGGAGCGCGTAGAAATCAGACGCCTTGATAGATCTGAACAGTTTGCACTCATTGCATCCCGCGAAGCCTGGAAAGATGCAGGTTCACCTGAAATAGATAAAGAGCGTTTAGGTGTAGTCATCGCATCTGGAATCGGTGGCGTCACAACACTTCTTGATCAATATGATGTTTTAAAAGCAAAAGGCGCGCGGCTTGTGAGTCCACATACTGTTCCAATGCTGATGCCAAATGGACCAGCTGCAAATGTTGGTCTTGAACTGCAAGCTCGTGCCGGAGTTCATACTCCAGTAAGTGCCTGTGCATCGGGTGCTGAAGCAATTGGCTATGCCTTCGACATGATTCGAAATGATCGCGCAGACATAGTTGTTAGCGGTGGAGTAGAAGCCGCAGTGCACGCCCTACCTATGGCTGCCTTCGCAGCAATGAAAGCTTTATCAACGCGAAACGATGAACCACAACGCGCTTCACGTCCTTACGATTTAAATCGAGATGGCTTTGTCCTTGGTGAAGGCGGCGGCGTATTAGTCCTTGAAGAGTACGAACATGCAGTTGCGCGTGGTGCAAAAATCTACTGCGAAATCGCGGGCCAGGGTTTGTCATCAGATGGTTATCACATCGCAGCACCTGACCCAGATGGCTCTGGTGTGCAGCGCGCAATCAAATTTGCATTACGTGATTCTGGTTTAACGACAAAAGACATTGTCCATTTAAATGCACATGCCACTTCTACTCCAGCAGGAGATGTTGCAGAGGCAAATGCTTTACGTGCAGCTCTTGGTAGCGAAGCCGATCACGTAGCAGTTTCTGCTACTAAATCTATGACCGGCCATCTACTTGGCGGTGCTGGAGCGATTGAATCTGTATTTATTGTAAAGACTTTGCAAGATCGCATGGCTCCCCCAACAATTAACATTGAAGATTTGGATCCAGCGGTTACTGTTGACGTCGTTCGCGACAAGCCTCGCAGATTACCTGCTGGAGATATCGCTGCCCTGAATGACTCATTTGGTTTCGGCGGTCACAACGTTGTATTGGTATTTAAGAGCATATAAATGCCAACCCCCCAGCTTGACCCACGCGATCCAGAAAGCCGTATCGCACGTTTACTTGATGATGGAAAATTCGAATTTCTTATCCCGCGCAGTGATTGTGGCATGGTTGCTGTAACCGGTGATATAAAAGGCAATAAAGTCATTGTTTTTGCATCAGATGCCACGATTAAAAGCGGTGCACTCGGCGTTGATGGCTCAAAAGTAATTGTTACAGCCTATAAAGCGGCAATGGGTGCGCAGGTTCCAATTATTGGTATCTGGCACTCAGGTGGTGCACGTTTAAGTGATGGTGTTGCATCCCTTGATGCATTTGGTGAAGTTTTTCAATCAATGATTTCTGCAAGTGGTCGAATTCCACAGCTATCACTTGTACTGGGTCCAACTGCAGGTGGCGGTGCATATGGCCCGGCACTTACGGACATTGTTGTCTTATCCCCCGAAGGGCGAATCTTTGTAACTGGACCGGACGTAGTTAAAAGCGTTACCGGTGAAGATATCGATATGGCTTTGCTTGGTGGGCCTGAAGCGCATAGGAAAAACAGCGGCTTGGCACACATCATTGCGCCAACTGAAGAAGAAGCTATCAATGACATCCGCGATTTAACTGCCCTTTTTGCTAATCAGGGATTCATGCGTCCTGATGTTGAAGACATTGATTTGTCGCACTTAGTGCCTGATTCGAAGATTCGTACATACGATGTCCATCCACTCATCGATGCACTATTAGATAAAGAAACTGAACATATTGAGCTGCTTTCAATGTGGGCACCTAATATGACAACAATCATCGGTCGCTTGGGAGGTGCAACAGTTGGCGTACTTGCTAATAATCCTGCTTACATCGGCGGTGTTTTAGATGCTGCTGCAGGTGAAAAAGCTGCACGTTTTGTTCGCACTTGCGATGCCTTTGGAATCCCGTTAGTTGTAATCGCAGATGTACAAGGCTTTCTGCCAGGTGCAGGACAAGAGTGGGAAGGCGCAGTCAGGCGTGGCGCAAAGTTATTGCATGCATTTGGCGAATCAGTTATTCCACGCGTTACATTAATTACGCGCCGTGCTTATGGCGGTGCCTACGTTGCGATGAACTCAAAAGCACTTGGTGCAACTCGTGTATTTGCTTGGCCGCAAGCTGAAGTTTCAGTTATGGGAGCAGTTGCTGCTGTTCGAGTATTACATCGCCGTATTTTGGCCGATCTTCCCGCCGAACAACGCGAAGCGATGGAGTTAGAACTGGCCGCAGAACATGAAAAAACTTCTGGTGGAGTAGCGCGCGCAGTTGAAATCGGTGCCGTTGATGAAATCGTTGAACCTAAGTTGACCCGCAGCGCATTGGCTAAAGTAATTGCCGATGCACCGCATCGCCGAGGTGCTCACGGCAATATCCCGCTTTAGAAGCCGCTAAGCCAATCAAGGCCAGGCAAAATCGAACTTTTCCAAACTTTTGGATTATGTCCTCCTGTGGCTATCTCAACGTATTTGATATTCAACATCGGATGTGATTTTGCTAAAAATCTAGTTGTTTCGCGGATCGAGTATTTATCTCCCAGACTTGCCACCATATAAATTGGAACAGGCGAAGTAAGTTTGGCCTCCATTGTTGCAACGTCATATTTCGCAATCATTGCATTTTGTAAATCTATTGGATCTGTTAGAGGTAAAGCTGGCCGGTAATATCCGGCAATGGACACAGCCCCAAGATATAGATCGGGACGTTTTATTGAAAACATCGATGCACACCATGCGCCAGTAGATACACCGATTGCCATCCATCGTGATTTTGGTAAACCGAGTCGGGTTGACACATAGGTGTGCATGTCATCAGTAAGCCAAGTTTCCGCATCTGGCTGGCCATTTGAAAGATTCATACACTCAAGATCATAGTTTCCGGCAATGTTAATTTGAGGAATTACACCAATGATTTTCTTGGCATGGTTTTGGTTATACGTTGAAATCTCAGACTGCACTTTTAGGGACTTTGTCCACATCTGGGGTTGAGAAGGGAAACCTGTTAGAAGTTCAGCGACTTGATAGTTCTTCGAAGTTAGCGCTACCCCAGCTTTGAGTTCTTTCACTGCAGTTGCCGGCAGAAGAATGTATACGACATTTGAAACTTTAGAACTTTTACCAGTAATTACATCTTTTACCATATACAAATCTTTGCTTACTAATATCGCTTGTTTTAAGAAAGTGTGATCGACTTGAGTTAAGGACTTACTTGACAGAGCTACCGTGGTGTAATCAGTGGGTGCGCCAACTAAATCACTCCAAGACGAAAAGAATCCCTGTGATTTATTAATTGAGATTCCAATACTAGCGACGCTAAAAACCAAAGTTAAAAGTAAAATAAGAAATCTAATAGCTAGACTACGAAAACCTTTTCGATAAATCTTTCCCCATAGCAAAAGTACTGCGGCAAATAAAGTTATAGCTAGTGCGGCAGATGTAATTTGAGTTAACGCAGAATCTAGACTGAAGTTCACTCGTGGCGGTCTTTTCTACTAATAAACTTGGAAAAATCAGGAATAAAAGCTTCGACTTTCAAAATCGCATAACCGACACGAACTAGATTTCCGACAGTTGGAAAAACTATAAATCTTGGTTCCCAGCGGGGAGCAAACTTTGCATTGAATCTATAGAGCGACTCCATTTGGAAGAATCGAGATAAAAATACCAAAGTACGGTGATTCAATCTCGTAATTGGCCCTGCGCCTAACTTCTTTCCTCGCTCAAAAATACTTCTAAAAGTCGCAAAATTGAGTGAAATTTCAAGAAAATTATTGGCAGCTGCAAACTCAATGGTTTTCTGAATCATTAACTCGTTTACTCCAGTTTCAGCATCCCGCGAACGCTTCATGACATCAAGAGATAATGAGTTGCTTCCCCAAGGTACAAATTGCAGAATTCCTACTATTTGACCATCGCACATGGCCCAAGTGATCACGCAATCTGGATCTTGTAAATCGCAAAAACGACCCAGGGCCATCGAAAACCCACGCTCGGTCTGATTTTGTCTCCAAATATTGATCGAACTTAGCAAGGTTGAGATTTCTTGCTGACTCAAATCACGGACAAATGAACTCCTAGCGGAGTACCCCGAACGTGAAATTTTATTGAGTGTTTGACGTACATTTTTCATAACTGGTCCGTCAATAGTAAAAGTTGCTACATCAACAATGGCTTCATCGCCGATTTCTAGCGCCTCATATCCACTTTCCCGAACCCAAATTTCTCCAGCATTCTCAGAGCAACCATAAACTGCGGGAATCCATGCATGTTGTTCAGATTCATTTATGAACTCGGCAATCGCCGATGGCCATGATTCGCGATCACCAACGGGATCTCCGGTAGTTATCATTACGCCATTGACTACAGAGTATGGAATTGCAGCTTTAAGATTTTTTGACCAAATGACTGTCTTGTTATCTCGTAGTGCAAAGTAACTTAGAGAATCAAGATCTGGTGTGGTCGCTAACAGCCCTCTTATTTTAAGCGAGTTTTCATGGCTCAATTGAGTAGTTCTCTTGATCGGCTTTAAGAACTTAGCTAGCGAAGTCACGGCAGCAATAAAGCCCAAGCCTCCTAGAAATAACTCCAGTCGGTTCTGGGCATGATCGGATGCAAATGCGACGGGACCAGATATACCTACCAAGCCTTTAAGCGCGATTTCAAAGGATTGTGCAAAATTCACGTGCGAGGCAAAAGAGTCCGTATCAGAGTAAACAATCAAAACACCAAGAAGAATCGCCAAAATAACTGCTCGAAGGAAAAATAAAAGACTTTGTTTACGAGTTAGAGGGTCTGCGTAAGTTTTAAACTCTTTACGAAAATGCAAAAGTAGCCACAAAATCAAAATCTCCGAAAGAAGGTGCGAGATACCAAGAGCACGAATCACTAATTTAGATTGCTCATGGCCCCGAAATATATAGTGACCAGATCGCACCAAAGATGTAACTATCAAAATGATTTGAAGTGAAGTTGCAATAATCCAAGCACGACGCCTGCGCATCTTGATACCCCTTGCCGTCATGAACAAGCAGGCCGCTGTCAGAATAGATGCAACTTCAGTAGAAAGAATGAGCGAAGGGTGAACTTCGGTCCCTAATTTTCTAATGAAGTGAGGTAGAGCGTGTGCAGAAAAGAAACCAAAGAGAGTCAGGGACTGTAAATAGAGAAGCAGGCTAATCGAGTTAGCCAGCTTTGATCTTTTAATACTTGTGGACATTATCCGTTCGTCTTAAAGGTTACTGAAACTGTCGCTGAAACAGTTTTTTCAATTGTGGTGGTGTCGTAGGCGCCGTAGTCGGCAGTCATTGTTGAATCAGGGGTTGTGATTTGGATTGGACCAGCTTTTACGTTTACTAATGAACCGAGTGAACCGCCAACAGCTTTAGTTAGTGATTCGGCGCGTACCTTTGCATCTTTCATTGCATCGCTCATTAACGCTGGACGAAGTTCTGGCAAGTTGGAGATGTAGTACTGAGGACCATAGTTATTTACATTAATTCCAGTTTCAAGCAGTGTTCCGATTCCTTGACTGAGTTTTGAAACCAATTGAACATCTTTAGTACGTACTGTTACATCGCGAGTTGCACGGTAAGACAAAATACGTCCAGTTGAATTTCCATTTACATATTCTTCATTGGCATATGTTGAAACTGCGCCAAGAGTTAAGCCATCAGCTGCGATTCCACCTTTGGTCAGATATCCAGAAAGAGCTGTGACATCAGAGTCAACTTTTTTAACTGCGGCACCAACTGTTGGTGACGAAAGGCTGACAGATAACGTCCATACTGCATTGTCTGCAGTTGCAGTTGTCTTTGCAGATCCAGTAACTGTAATTCCATTACCAGCGCGTGTTGCAAAGCCCGTTCCAACTTTTGTTAACCCCACACCAAGGGCTAATGCGACGATTACTGCGGAAACAATAATTGTTACGGCTTTGCGGCGTTCTACTGTGATGATTGGTGATTCATTTAGTTGGCTCATGGATAAATTATAGCGAGTTAGATTGCGTGTAAGCGAGCAACTTCCTGCATGCCAGCACCCCTAAATTTTTCCAGCGCTTCATCCCATGCAGTTCCCATAGCCAGTGCCAATCCATCACGAATTGCATCATCATCAAATGAGTTCTGCACCACATTATTAATTTGAAATTCATTCAGTAACACTCCGCCACTTAAATCGGTGAGAACTCTGTGAATTCCAAGTTCGGGAGTAAACCTAAAAAGTTCACCACCATTGTCATTGCTCTCATGTGTTTCAAAGTTTAAGTAATGCCAACTTCGTAACGTGCTAGCGATCTCTGCCGCAGCACCTTGTTGCCCACGCCACTCAATATGCATCTTGTATGTTCCAACCATCATGGCTTGCGGTTGCCAGATCACTTGAACTTCGTTGCCCAAAATATTTTGGAGCGCCCAATCAATATGTCGGCGCAAGGCAGATGGGCTTGAATGAATGGTTAAGAAGCCCCGCACCGATAGGGGCGCAGAAGGCGAGGTCAAACGTTTCATGGAAAACTCCTAGCAAGGGCACCAAATGCGACCTTCCCCAGCTGCATTTGCTCCTACTAGTACCCCAATTACACACCTTCCACGCTCAAACTGTCCAGCCCAACTTTAGGCGTACGGGGGGTTACACGGTAGAGTTCACCTCAGTCGGACGCTTAATCAGTACCCGTTTCATGTAACACAT
>JBAXIC010000052.1:0-7975 GCA_037138575.1 Actinomycetes bacterium | reverse complement strand
CGCAGATGGCGACGGTGTAGGTCCCTGAGTAACTGTAAACGTAACTGGTTGCGAACTCTGAGCGTGTGTTTGAGAAACATCAGTGAAAACAACTTTTCCAGTATAAGTCCCTGCGGGGACACCTTTAATGGCCAAACTCCATTCACCGCTTGTTGCACGCAAAACTGTTTGAGTTGGCTTAACTTTAGTTGCCGTTAATGCGTCAAATACTAATTTAACCGCGCCAGTGACAACAGGTGTTAAATCAGGGCGTACAACGGAAACATTGAAAGTTACCAATTTATTAGTAGTACTAGATGATTGTTTATTAATCGTTAACTGTGATGGTTCATTAACCGGCATGAGATCTAGTAGTTGAGGTGTCCAACTTCCCTTTGCCAAATTTACAAAATCCCCAGCAGTACCTCTAAAGATATTGAGATCAAGTCTGGTACCCGGAACTCCATATTTCGGTGCGATTCCGCAAGATGTGTACTGCCACATTGTCCATTGGGAATCGCAATTTGCCCCAGTCCAAGAATGGACATAGCAGCCGCCGGCCTTTAATCCAGGTGCATTTATGGGATTGAAAGGATCGATTGCATACTGCGCCAACCACAGTGGGTATTGTGCAAGTAACGCACTTTTATTCATCGATCCTTCAAGAAAGTTTGAATACGAGTAAATCATTGGGGTCTTGCCAGTTTTATCTTTAAGAATTCCAAGAAATGTCTCGGCCCATAAAGTAACTTCTGCTCGGCTGGCATATAGCTGACATGCACCAGATGTAGAAAGACGAACACATTTATTTTCAAGGTCTAGTGCGTATGGTAAATCTTTTTCGGTATAGCCCCCGATTGATGCAAGGCGCCAAATTACTTTTTGAGCCTGTGCAGTTGCATCTCGGACGATGGCATCTGAATCGGTGACATCCGGAAGAATCGCGTAGTGATAAAACCCAGTATAAAGTCCAGCTGCTTGCGCGGCTGAATGATCCATCACTAGGTACTTAAGAGATAAAGCATCGGCATCATCGCGCGTATCTGAAGCTTTGATCATCACAAAACGAAGTCCAGCTGAATAAGCGGTAGAAAAATCAATTTGCTTATCACCCGGATGTTGCCATCTACTAATGTCTGCGCCATGAATTCTTCCGCCAGGTCCAAGCTGTTCTACAACCATAGAGGGATCAGCAGTAGAAATTTCGGGAAGTGCTTTTAGAGTAATAGTTCGAGAAGCTGAACTAATAATCTTGCCACTTACATTTACTTGAGCACGATATTTAATTGGGATATTGAAGGAGGTGGCGACGGCAACAACCTTCCAACTTCCTGCCTTAACTGTCTTTGCTTGAAAGCGAGTGGTTTTCCATGTACCAGAAGTTTGGCTCTGAATCTTTACAGTTAATCCAGAATGCGCCGGCTTTATCGTTCCGTAGAAAGTAACAATGGAATTTGAGGCCGAAGGAGTTTGGAGGACAGAGAATGTAAGGGATGTTGTCGATGCTTGAACCTGCGGAGCCCCAATGACTAATAGTGCAAGGGCTAAGGCTGTAAGTGAGGCACGAAACTTCATTTCTCTGCAATCTTAACTTCAAGAGACAAAACCTTTTTTATTGCAGCTATCAGTACTTCTTGTTGCGTTAGGCGAACCTTTGAATACTCATGTGCAGCTGAAAGCTTGCGTGTATCTGAAAAATCCAATGTAAGCGTTGTGCCATCAAATTCAGCCAATCTGGCATCAAAAAAGGCTAACCAGGAGATTCGATCCACTTCAAGCACGACGTCAAGGACGTCATTCCATCGATTGCGAATTTCCTGAAGATCCATAAGAACAAACTTTACCCATTAATTCTGAGTAATTAGTGGTGAGGCGCGCCTAGCCATCGGTAATACTCACTCACAAGTTGCACCCTCATATTCATATTTCTATCAAGTTGCACATTTAACTCTTGTGCAATGCGCGAAATCACTTGTTCCACAGATTTTTCACTGACATATCGTGTACGACCGATCTGTGCATTAGTCATTCCATTTGCGACCAAACGTAAAACCTCAACTTGAGTATCAGTTAGATTTGCCATCAAGGATAAAATTCCTTTTTCTTGTATAGATGTTGTTCCATTGATCCATGCAACTTTGTGTTTTTCTATCCCAGAAATCTTTGAATCTACTATTGCGGTGCATAGAACTGTGAAATCTACAATTGACTTCTTGAGCAGCAATTTTGAACCCGCAGGCACATCCTCATTAGATTCGCCTACTAATCGCAAGTCCGAACAGCTTTTGAGAATAACGATTCCAATATCTGGATTTTCTTTTCGCATATTGATTGCGATTTTTACTGCGGAAATTCCTGCGATATGCATGTCAAGAAGAATTACATCAGGTTGCAATCTGCGCACCATATTGAGTGCAACGGTTTCACTCTTAGCTTCACCAATAACATCCATTTCATGCATTCGAAGTGCTGCTACTAAAGTTGACATTTCAAAGGCATCATCGATGATGACTAATATGCGTTCATTCATGTCTTTAAGGTTAACCGCGAAGCAAATTTATAATTAGTTAATGCGGCGCTACTTAAGTAATTGAGAGATGGCTCCTTGTATTTCCGTAGTAATCATCTCTGCAGAGATAGGGCCACCCCTAGATGCAATCTTTGCCGCTTGTGCATGGATAAATGCACCGGTAGCAGCGACTTCTGCCAAACGATTTATATCGTTGAGGATCTCAACAGTATTTGTTGCAACCAATGCACCGAGAATTCCAGCTAGAACATCACCACTGCCTGCGGTTGCAAGCCAAGGCGTTGCTGTGGGAAGTTCTATAAGGAGATTGTCATTGGCAACATATGAAATAGAGCCTTTGAGTAAAACAGTCACTCCTAGCGTGTGCGCAGCGGCCTTTACCCATTTTTTAGGATCTCCTTCAATGGCTTCAACAGATACTGGAACGCCACGGGAGGTTAATAAGGAAGATAGTTCACCACTATGTGGAGTTATTAATGTTGGTTGTTCCAATGAACCGGCCAAATAGAGCGCGCCCGCATCAAGAACTGTCGGAACGGTTTGCTTGGATATCAAAGTAAACCAACGGTGACGAAGGTAAGTGGTAACGCTTGAGTATTTCTTTGCAGGAATCCCTGAACCAATAAGCCAGGCACTTACTTTACCTGGCTGAACAACACACGATGGAGTCGAATGTAAAACAAGATGGGCTAACCCTGAAGAGCTATGAAAACGAATCATTCCAATTCCTGTTGCTGCCGCTGCAGAAGTTGAAAGTACTGCAGCTCCAGGAAATTGCGCGGATCCCGTGATCACGCCTATCACTCCGCGAGAATATTTATGGTCTAAGTCACTTGGAGTAACGATGCATTTTTTAGCATCACGCGCTGTCCATTTCTTAGAAGCCTTTGTTATTTGAGTCATAGCTAATTGTTGCATACAACCAATTGGGGGATAGCACTCGTGAAAATCAAGCCTACTAATGATTTGCGATACGTATCACGGTTTCATTTCAACTATATATTTTTTATAGGAGTAACCTGAAAATTGTCAAGGAGACATCATGAGAAAGTTACTCGTATTAGGTGGCGGTACTGCCGGCACAATTGTCGTTAATAAATTGATTAAGAAACTCCCGAAAGATTCTTGGGAAATTACGGTAGTAGATCAAGATATAAAGCATATTTATCAACCAGGTCTGCTTTTTCTTCCCTTTGGAACATATGAGCCCGAACAGATAATCAAGAAACGCCAGAATTATTTTCCAAAAGGCGTGGATTTTATTCAGGCCGAAATCGATAGGGTTGATCCCGAACTCAACAAGGTTTATTTAGGTGATTCACGCGTACTTGACTATGACTATTTGGTTATTGCCTCCGGCACGACACCTCGTCCAGATCAAACGCCAGGAATGAATGATTCAAAGCTTTGGTACAAGAGCGTCTTTGATTTCTTCACGTTGGAAGGTTCTATTGCATTGCGTGAAGCTCTTAAGAATTTTAATGGAGGACGCTTGGTCGTCCATATTACTGAGATGCCGATTAAGTGCCCGGTGGCACCACTTGAATTCACATTTTTGGCTGATGCATATTTTGAAAAGCGTGGCATCCGTGACAAAGTCGAAATTGTTTATGTGACTCCGCTTGAAGGCGCCTTCACTAAACCTGTCTGCTCTAAAGCACTTGGTTTCATGTTGGATGAACGAAAAATCACTTTAGAACCCGATTTTGTTATCGAACATATCGACGCCGAAACAAAGACCATGGTTTCAATGGATGAACGTGAAATTCCATTTGATTTACTTGTAACAATTCCAGTCAACATGGGAGCTGATTTCATAGCACGCTCTGGATTGGGAGATGAGCTCAACTACGTTCCTGTCAGTAAGCGCACTTTCTTATCAGACAAATTCGCAAATATCTTTGTGCTGGGAGATGCCTCAAATATTCCCGCATCTAAGGCTGGATCAGTTGCTCACTTTGCAATCGATTTGTTCTCAGAAAACTTCGCAGAATATGTTGAAGGTCGGCCAATGACGCACGAGTTTGACGGTCACGCTAACTGCTTTATCGAGTCAGGCCATCGCAAAGGCTTACTCATTGATTTTAACTATGACGTTGAACCGCTCACTGGCAGATTCCCAATCCCAGTCATTGGCCCAATGCCATTATTGAAAGAGAGTTATTTAAACCATGTTGGCAAGTTAGCTTTCAGATGGATTTATTGGAACATCTTGCTCAAGGGACGTTACCTGCCAATCCCGTCATTGATGTCGATGGCAGGAAAGGATCAAGTCATAAAGATGAAGAAGGAGAGAGAAAATGCCCACAATTGAAATAGCAAGCAAGCCTGTCACCGTAAACGAAGAGGGTTTCATGACCGTCTATGACGAATGGAACGAGGAAATCGCCAAGGTGTTAGCGGCCCAAGTCGAAATTGAATTGACACCAAGGCATTGGGAAGTCATTCACTTCTTGCGTGAGGATTACAAAAAAGAAGGAGAGTCATCGACATCGCGCCATACACAAACCGTCGGTGGTTTTCCTATTAAAGAGCAGTTTGAATTATTTCCAAAGAAACCTGCAAAGAAAATGTCGTATATAGCTGGACTTCCAAAGCCTAAGGGCTGTGTTTAAAGGGGATTGAAATGACTACACCTGCAATTGTTCCTAACTTCGGCAGTGAAGATACTGGCCGCAAGATGGCGATTATCTGCTCAAAAGGAAATTTAGATATGGCATATCCAGGATTGATTCTGGGAAATGCAGCGCTAGGCGAAGGTATCGAAACGCATCTATTTTTCACATTCTGGGGCTTTGACATGATTATTAAATCTCGTATGGATGATCTGCAATTTTCACCGGCCGGTAACACCGCGATGCACTTGCCTGGTACAAATGCACACATACCTCAAGCAGTTATGCCTGTACCTGGAATGACGTCTATGGCAACACATATGTTAAAAAAGCAGCTAGATGATTTAAAAATCCCATCTGTTCCAGATTTTCTTGAGCAAATCGTTGCTGCTGGCGGCCACCTCTGGGCGTGCAGACTTTCTGCCGATATGAATAAAGTTTCTGAATTAGATCTGCGCGATGATGTCGAGGGCATTATTAGTGCTTCAGATTTCATCGAAATGACAGAAGGCGCTCAACTTCTATTCATTTAGCAGCCCGGGCAAGGCCCTAGATTCAAGATTACAAGCCTGCACTCTTTGGTTAGGCTACGCCTGTATCAGAAAATAACCATGGAGGAATTATGACTGACGACGCCAAATGCCCAGTAGTTCATACAACAGCTGCGAAAGCTGGAGCATCGAATCGTGACTGGTGGCCAAATCAGTTAAACCTGAAAGTTTTACATCAAAACTCACCAGCGGCTAATCCGATGGATTCTGATTTTGATTATGCAGCAGCCTTCAAATCACTCGACCTTGCAGCAGTTAAAGCTGATATCAATGAAGTGATGACAACTTCACAACAATGGTGGCCAGCAGATTATGGTCACTACGGTCCATTTTTTATTCGCATGGCTTGGCATAGTGCTGGTACATATCGCACATCTGATGGACGCGGTGGTGCTGGGTCTGGAATGCAACGTTTTGCGCCACTTAACTCATGGCCGGATAACGTCAACCTAGATAAAGCGCGCCGACTACTGTGGCCAGTAAAACAAAAATACGGTCAAAGTATTTCATGGGCAGATTTAATGATCTTGGCCGGAAACTTCGCACTTGATTCAATGGGCTTAAAAACATTTGGTTTTGGTGGCGGACGGGCCGATGTGTGGGAACCAGATGAGACGTACTGGGGTAAAGAGGCCGAATGGTTAGCCGATGAGCGCTATAGCGGTGAACGCGATCTTGAAGATCCACTAGCTGCAGTTCAAATGGGATTGATCTACGTTAATCCAGAAGGCCCAAATGGAAATCCGGATCCATTGCTTTCAGCGCGAGATATTCGCGAAACATTTGCACGTATGGCAATGAATGATGAAGAAACCGTTGCACTTATCGCAGGCGGTCATACATTTGGTAAAACGCACGGAGCAGGAGATCCAGGAAAATACGTTGGCCCTGAACCAGAAGCTGCGCCAATTGAAGATATGGGATTTGGTTGGAAAAACACATTGGGAACTGGATCAGGTGCCAACACAATCTCTAGTGGACTTGAAGGCGCGTGGACTCCAACCCCAACTAAATGGGACAACACTTACTTTGACCTTCTCTTTTCATTTGATTGGATTCAAACAAAGTCACCAGCGGGTGCGACGCAGTGGATCCCAAGTGATCAAAGCGCAGAGAACGCAGTTCCTGATGCGCATATTGCTGGTATAAAACATGCACCAGTAATGCTGACTTCAGATCTAGCACTTATTAAAGATCCTGCTTATGCAAGGATTTCTAAGCATTTCCACGAAAACCCCGCAGAGTTTGCCGATGCATTTGCCCGCGCTTGGTTTAAATTAACTCACCGCGATATGGGTCCAGCAGTTCGATATTTAGGTTCTGACGTTCCTGACGAAGAGTTGATTTGGCAAGATCCAATTCCGGATGCGTCTTCACCTCTAGTTAACTCTGCCGAGATTGAAACGCTAAAGAAGGAGTTACTTTCTAGTGGATTAACAGTTGCGCAGTTAGTAACAACGGCTTGGGCATCGGCATCAACATTTCGCTGCACTGACAAACGCGGTGGAGCCAATGGTGCGCGTATTGCATTAGAACCACAGCGCAGTTGGGAAGCAAATAATCCAGCAGAACTTGCCAAAGTATTGGCAAAGCTGGAAGAAATTCGAAGCCAATTTAATTCTGGTGCAACGAAAATCTCTCTCGCAGATCTCATCGTTCTCGGTGGAGCTGCTGCGATTGAAAAAGCAACTGGCAATGCAGTGACAGTGCCATTCACACCTGGTCGCACTGATGCAACACAGGCACAGACCGATATTGCATCTTTTGCATTCCTTGAACCTCATGCCGATGGATTTAGAAACTTTAAGAAATCAGCAGTTAATCAGCCAGCTGAGTTTTTATTAGTTGATCGCGCTTCACTGCTTGACCTCACTGCGCCAGAGATGACCGTCTTAGTTGGCGGACTTCGCGTACTTGGTGCAAATGCAGATGGATCGAATACGGGTGTATTCACATCCACGCCTGGAGAACTCACTAATGAGTTCTTTATTAATCTTCTTTCACAAGATATCGAATGGGCGCCAAAAGCTGGTTCTACTGAACTCTACGAAGCTCATGATCGAAAGACAGGCGTAGTCCGTTGGACTGGAAGCCGTGCAGATTTAGTCTTTGGATCGAACTCTGTGCTGCGTTCACTTGCTGAGGTCTATGCCTCAAGTGATGCAACTAAAAAGTTTGCGGCTGATTTCGTAAATGCCTGGGCAAAGGTGATGGATGCAGATCGCTTCGATTTAGCGTAAATATGGTGGGGCGGGTCGGGCTCGAACCGACGACGACAGAATTATGAGTTCTGGGCTCTA
>JBAXIC010000051.1:0-8005 GCA_037138575.1 Actinomycetes bacterium | reverse complement strand
ACTTTTTCAACCACACGTTTAACTTTTTCAAGCTCTGACATCAGATCACTTTTATTGTGAAGTCGACCAGCGGTATCGATGATGAGAAAATCTGCAGCAATCTCTTGGGCTTTCTTGGCTGCATCAAATGCCACAGATGCGGGATCTCCATTTACCTTTCCGGAAACAACCTCTACACCGATTCGAGTTCCCCATGTTTGCAACTGCTCTACAGCCGCTGCACGAAAGGTATCCCCTGCCGCCATAACTACGCCTTTGCCGCTTTTCTTTAAAAGGGCGGAAAGCTTGGCAACGCTTGTAGTTTTTCCTGTTCCATTAACTCCTACAACCATGACTACTGTTGTTGGTTGTCCAAATATTGCAGAGCGATCCTTGGTAGAAAGATTTGTAGAAAGAATTTGAGATAAAGCCTCTTGGGCATTCTCACTCTTCACTTTTCTAGCTTGTTCAAGAAATGATTGAGTAAGCCTTGGACCTAGATCTGAGAGTAGTAGATCTTCTTCCAACTCTTTCCAGTCGGAGGGAGCAAATTCATTAGTACCCTTTATTTTGGCGATGAACTTACTAAAAAGACCCATAAGAAAAACCTTACTTAACTTGCGTCAGATTCGCGCAAACGCTGAGAGATAACTTCGGTAACTCCATCGCCACGCATTGTTACGCCATACAAAGCATCGGCGATTTCCATAGTGCGTTTTTGGTGAGTAATGATGATGAGCTGAGAACTTGCACGTAGCTCCTCTAAAATCACTAATAAGCGACCTAGGTTGACATCATCAAGGGCTGCTTCAACTTCATCCAGTACATAGAACGGACTTGGACGTGCTTTAAAGATTGCAACTAACATCGCAACAGCGGTCAATGATTTTTCTCCACCTGAGAGTAGAGACAAACGCTTAATGCGCTTTCCTGGTGGACGGGCTTCGACATCCACACCACTTGTTAGAGGATTATCAGGATCGGTCAAGATTAAGCGGCCATCTCCGCCTGGAAATAGACGGGCAAAGATATCTTCGAAATGCGTTGCCGTAGCTTCAAAAGCTTCCATGAAGATTGACTGCACTCGGTCATCGACCTCTTTGATAATGTCAAGAAGATCTTTTCTAGTGTTCTTAAGATCCTCTAACTGCTCTGCGAGGAACTTCAATCGCTCTTCCAATGAGGAGAACTCTTCGAGGGCAAGTGGATTAATTTTGCCAAGTAAGGTCAAAGAACGTTCAGCTGATGCCAAACGCTTTTCCTGTTGGTCACGGCGATATGGAATCAATTCTGTCGTAACTATTTCGCCAGCTTCATTTTCAAAAAACGTTGGAACATCTTTATCGGGACCGTACTCAGCCACTAAGACTTGCGTATCGATTCCAAACTCTTCCATGGTTTTATTTTCAAGGGTTTCAATTCGCATACGTTGTTCTGCGCGAGCGATCTCATCCTTATGAACGCTTGAAGTTAAGGTTTCAAGTTCAGCGCTTAGTTCGCGTCCACGTGTGCGCACTGTCAAAGTTTCGCCATCACGTGCAGATCGAGACTCTTCCAATCGGGCACGCTCAGTTGCAGCTTTTGCAATCGAGCGTTCGATGTGAATCAAAACTTCGTAGGCAGATTCGGCGATTGCCTGGGAAATTACAGCTGCGCGTGCGCGAGCACCGCGGCGCACAATTGCCCGCTCTGATGCTTCACGTTCGTTGTGTGCTGATTCTTCTAGGGCTTTTGCTCGTGCTGCCACAGAGTCAACACGCTCTTCAATTGTACGAACGGCAAGACGTGCCTCGACCTCAGTTGTACGTGCAATTGAAACTGAGTTGCGAAGATTTTCAGTAAATGAGTGATCAGGTTCAGGGACGGCGCCCTGTTGATGAAGTTGATTTTGCGCGATAACAAGTTCGCCCTCATCGCGGTTCTTTGCAGCTGTTGCTTCAGCGATAGAAGTATTGAGTCGTTCAACTTCAGCTAAAGCAGATTTCATGTTTTGACCAGAGACCGCTAACTGCTCGGTAATTGCTGCGATGCGTGCATCGGATTCATTGAGCTTTGATAGAGCTGCATCAAATGAAGCCTGGCGCTCAGAAACTTCAGCCGTAGCTGTAGCGATTTCAAACTTAAGTCGCTCACACGTATGGATAATCTCATTGAGCTTGGATTCAAGGCTGTCGATTAGTGCTTTGATTTCAATGAGCGAGGAAGAAGATTTTGAACCACCGCGGGCACGATTTTTTGTAACTACATCGCCATCGCGAGTAACCACCGTCACGGATGGATGAGAGCGCAAAATCGCTTCTGCGTCGCGGGCATTTTCAGCTACAACCGTGGAAGCAAGCAGTGAAGAAATCAGATCACCTATTGAATGTGAGCGAATATGCGAGGCTAATGCGTTAAGTCCAGATGGAATATTTGAACTACCGGCATTACCAGCCTCATATACAAGAACATCGGCCTGACCCATATTTTGATCACGCAAAGTTGTTAACGCCGTAACAGCTGAGGATAAATCTTGCACAACGATTGCATCGGCCAGGGAGCCAAGAGCCGCCGCCGCAGCTGACTCCCAACCATTGTCGATTTCTATTAACGATGCAATTGAACCCAGGATATGAACTCCATGTGAATCGCGAATAAGAGCAGAAGCCCCATCACGATTTTGGGATGTCATCTTCATCGCCTCTAACTTAGATTCAACAGCGTTACGTTCGCGATCGGCGCTTCGTTCGGCATCAACTAAAGCAGTTAGCTTTAACTTGGATGAGTCCAAAGACGACTTTGCTGCTTCGAAGGCAGAATCTAAACCAAGTTCGCCAGAATCAGCGCTTGCAATTTCAAGTTCAAAAGTTGAATATTCACGTGATGCAGAATCAACACGTTGCTGTGCATCATCTCGGGCTTTGGTTAAGCGTGCGATTTCCTCAGCCATAGCCTCAAGTCGAGCCTGCAGAGATTTAATATGACCCTCTTGGCGCGCCGTGCCTTCACGAGCATCGGCAATTGCTCGCATTGCAGCTGCAATCTTGTCTTCATCAATTTTTAATTCCTGTTCTGCCTTTGCAAGTGCGGTGGTTGCTTGCACCAAAGCGCTCTTTGCATCACTAATACTATTTCGCAGATCAATCTCTTCCTGGCGCAATCCTTGAGCTTCTTTTTCTAGCGCCTCGGGATCGCGACCAGAAGTTCGAGCCTCTTCAGCCTCTTCATTAAGAAAACGTGAACGCTCTTGGGCAAGGCTTTGAGTTCCGCGAAACTTTTCGCGCAGAGAATTAAGTTGGTAATACGTCTCCTGTGCTTGCACAAGCAGAGGAGATTCATAGGCAGCTTGTGCATCTAAAGCCTCTTCGCGGCTACGAATTGAATCAAGTTCAGAATCTACTTCAGCGCGCTTTTGGCGAAGTGCGGTCTCATCAGCAACTTCAGCATCCAAAGTTCGTGACATCGAAATAAAGTCATCGGCAAATAAGCGAAGTTTTGCATCGCGCAGGTCGGCCTGAATCGTTGCCGCTTTCTTGGCAACTTCGGCCTGCTTACCAAGCGGGCGAAGTTGGCGACGAAGTTCAACTGTTAAATCCTGCACGCGCGCCATATTTGCCTGCATTGAATCTAATTTACGAAGTGCTTTTTCTTTGCGCTTGCGATGCTTAAGCACGCCTGCGGCTTCTTCAATAAAACCGCGGCGTTCTTCAGGCGTTGCCATCAAGATTGCATCTAGTTGGCCCTGACCAACGATGACGTGCATTTCGCGTCCGATTCCAGAATCGCTTAAGAGTTCTTGAATATCGAGCAGGCGCGATGCTTCGCCATTGATTTGATATTCAGATTGACCGTTGCGGAAAAGAATGCGAGAAATAGTTACTTCTGTGTAATCAATGGGAAGCGCGCCATCGCTATTATCGATCGTGAGCGAAACTTCTGCGCGGCCAAGAGGTGCGCGGCCACTTGTTCCGGCGAAAATAACATCTTCCATCTTTCCGCCGCGAAGAGATTTGGCGCCTTGTTCTCCCATAACCCAAGTCAGCGCATCGACCACATTTGATTTACCCGAACCATTAGGACCAACAACGCAAGTGATTCCAGGTTCAAGACGCAAAGTGGTACTCGAAGCAAAGGACTTAAAGCCCTTGAGGGTCATACTCTTGAGATACACGCGGTAAACCTATCGCGCTCAGGCGATGTTTTTTACGATTTTAAGGCTGAGGCAGCTCGGTTTTTAAGCTTTCATATGCGATGCGGGCCGCAACTTGCTCAGCTTCTCGCTTGCTCTTTCCCGTGCCAACTGAGACAGCGTTTCCAGAGATCATCGCCGTTGCCGTGAAATCCTTATCGTGATCAGGGCCCTCTTCTGTTACTACGTATTCAGGGGCGCCTTTACCCAGGCTTGCTGCCAACTCTTGCAGCGCTGTTTTGCCATCAAGTCCAGCTCCACGAGCAACTGCCGAGACGATTGTTGTTTCAATAAGTTTGCGCACGATTTCTGTACATTTTTCAAAACCAAATTGCAGATAGATAGCACCAATTAAAGCTTCTAATGCATCTGCAAGCAGTGAGTTTTTATCGCGCCCATTAGTAACTTCTTCGCCTTTACCAAGTCGAATATGTTGACCAAGATCTAACGTGCGCGCAATATCTGCGAGCGCGCGCATATTTACTACGCCTGAACGCAGTGGTGATAATCGTGACTCGTCTAAATCTGGATAACGCTTATAAAGCTCTTCGGTAACAATTAATCCGAGAACTGAATCACCTAGAAATTCAAGTCGCTCATTAGTTTCTTTACTCGCCGATTCATATGCAAAAGAACGATGTGTAAAAGCTAACTGCAGAAGCGAGGGTTCGAGTTCAACCCCCAATGCTTCACTTAGGATAGAACTAACGATCAAACCTCTAGAACTTGGCGGCGGTTATAAGTACCGCATGTTGGACATGCTGTGTGTTGAAGCTTTGGAGATTGGCATTGTCCGCATGTTGCTAATGAGGCAGCAGTTGTCTTCCACTGGCTACGACGTGAGCGCGTCTTTGAACGCGACATTTTTCGCTTTGGTACTGGCACGGTTCGAACCTCGTCTTATCTTGTTCTTAAAAGCAGCGGTGGCTGCAAGAGGTAAGTATCCCTTAAAAGAGCGAATTCTTGAAATCGGCCCTACTCAAGATCCAATCCCTTGAGCCCGGCCCAACGGGCATCAATAACCTCATGAGCATGGTCGGCCGGTAATTCTGCCCATTTGCCCCCGCACTCCTGGCATAAGCCCATGCAACCTTCGTTGCATAAAGGGTTAATTGGTAGAGCCAAAACGATGGCATCTCGAATTGGGCCCTCCAGATCCATGATGTCACCCTCCATCATGAGCTCTTCTTCTAGATCGAGGTCATCCTCATCACGCTCTTTTTTGCGCTTCGAGCGCTCGCTCTTTTGAGCGTAGTAGTAGAGCTCCTGCACTTTTCGTTCAATCTCCATCTCGATCGGATCGAGACAGCGTGTGCACTCACCTTTTACTACAGCAAAGATATCTGCCGTTAAAAGGATTCCCTCGGTAACTGATTCCAATCGGGCATCGACTTCAATAACTTCTCCGGCCGGAACATTGATTAACTCAACGCCAACTTTTGTAGGAACTTCGATATCGAGCTCATACTCCTTCATCTCACCTGCTCGCCTAGCAAGTTCGTGAGTGTTGAGTTTATAAACCTCTGGAATACGTGCCATCAACGTTAGTCGGCATCTGAAAGTTGGGCTAAGACATCTTTATCATTTGCACCAGCCAGACGATCGCGGCCACGGGCAACTGCATCTTGAGTCTTATTAAGAATAACTTCTAAGGTTGCTAGGCGACCGTCGATATATTCCTCGACTTCCTGCTTTTCCTGCTCTGCTAGCGAACGGGCATCATCAATTATCTTTCGAGCTTCGTCGCGAGCGATAGTGACAATCGAAGTTTGCTCCACCATCCGTGCAACATCTTCACGGGCCATTGCAATCATTTGCTCTGCGCTCACTCGGCCCTCTTCAATAATTGCATCACGCGCACCTAAGAGTTTTTGCGCAGATGCAAGGTCTGTAGGCAACGCTGCACGGGCATCATCTAGAAGTTCGAGCATCTCTCCACGGTGTACTACACAACTAGCAGATAGCGGTACTCCACGTGCTTCTTCCACCATTGTGATTGCAGATGTTAACTTTTCGACTGAATCCATGTGATTACTTCCCTGCTACTCGAAGTTTGAGTGCTTCGTTAACCGATGCTGGAACCATCGTCGAAACATCTCCCCCGTAATGGGCTAGCTCTTTAACTAATGATGAAGACAAAAATGAGTGGGTTGGGGCAGTTGCCATAAACATTGTTTCGACACCTGAGCCTTGCAGGTTTACTTGGGCCATTTGAAGTTCGTAATCAAAATCTGTGACTGCGCGCAAACCCTTGACAATGGCTTGAATTGAATTGCTCTTACAGTAATCAACAAGTAGCCCGGACCAAGAATCTACGGTGACATTAGATAGGTTGGAAGTAGTTTCACGAATCATTTCGATCCGCTCAGCAACAGTAAATAGTGATGACTTGGTTCGGTTTTCCAGAACTGCCACAACAACTTGATCAAAGTGTGAACTAGCGCGAGCAATGATGTCGAGATGGCCATATGTGATGGGATCAAAGGATCCGGGACAAACCGCGCGTCTCATGGTCTAAACGCTAGCAACTGTGGCCTGAGTTATCCATTCTTAGGCGTGTAATTACCGTAAAAAATCGTAGCTTGACCATAATTTCGATCGCGCACTGCAGTAAATCCGTCAGGCCATGAAAAATTAGAACGCTTGGCGGTGCGTTCAACTGCAACCAACGCATCGTCTTTTAAGAATCCTCCAGTGTGCAACTTGCTCAAGATCTCTTCAACCTCAGAATCTAAGAACTCATATGGCGGATCGATATAGACAATATGGTATTTATCTTTAGGTGGATCTGAAACAAAACGTTGGACCGACATTGAGTAGAGGTGAAATTTTCCTGGCGGTCTATTCTTATTAACTAGTTCAAAGTTATTTTCAATCGTCTTTTGTGCATCAACATCTTTTTCTACGATATGAACGCAGCTAGCTCCACGAGAAAGCGCTTCAAGGCCTATAGCGCCAGATCCACCGAAGAGATCTAAAAGATGTATTCCAAGAAAGTCTCCGAACTCTGATAGCAAAGAAGAGAAAAGCGCTTCACGTGCGCGATCAGATGTGGGTCTTGTTGTACCTGCAACGGTTCCCAATGTTCGCCCCTTGGCAACGCCGGCAATTATTCTCAACTCATCAACCCTTATCTAAGTAATCAACGGCCATATCTTTTTGCATCGCATTGAGTTCTTCTCTGAGCGCAGGATATCCTGATAAATCCAATGATGTGGCAATGAGATCCTGCGCATCTTTTCGGGCCGTCTCAATCAGCTCTTCATCACGTAATACCCGCAGGAGTCGAAGGTGAGATTGAGTTCCCGATTGACTTGCACCAAGAACATCACCCTCACGACGTTGTTCTAAATCGATGCGAGAAAGTTCGAATCCATCCAATGTTGCCGCAACGGCATCTAATCGAGCACGCGCAGGTGTGTCGACCAATGAATTGGTAACTAGAAGGCACAGACCCGGTGAGGTTCCACGACCTACACGACCGCGCAGTTGATGCAGTTGAGATACTCCAAATCGATCGGCATCCATAATCACCATGATTGTTGCATTAGCTACATCGACTCCGACTTCAATCACAGTTGTAGAAACTAGGACATCGATTTCACCATCAGCAAAGGCCTTCATCGTGGCATCTTTTTCATCTGAATTTAGTCGGCCATGCAACATCGCAACTTTCAAACCTGCTAACTCTTTACCGTGCAGCCTTGGCGCTAACTCTTCAACCGATGCAATATCTGTTGACTCGGTTCCAAATAGAAAATCAATGTCGGCATTTTCATCGCTACCGGCGGCAATGCGGGGCGCAACGATGTAGGCCTGATGTCCATTTGATACCTCTTCGCGAATACGTTGCCATGC
>JBAXIC010000050.1:0-8287 GCA_037138575.1 Actinomycetes bacterium | reverse complement strand
GCCACGCTTCATTAGCTACAACGCAGATCTATACGCATGTTTCAACTGAGAGATTACAAAAAGCATTTAAACAGGCGCACCCACGGGCATGAAAAAATCATTAGTAGTTATTCCCACAT
The DNA here is from genome assembly GCA_037138575.1 of Actinomycetes bacterium. Taxonomy (GTDB): domain Bacteria; phylum Actinomycetota; class Actinomycetes; order Nanopelagicales; family Nanopelagicaceae; genus Planktophila. The sequence continues at coordinate 8,168 of JBAXIC010000050.1, read as the reverse complement.
ATAACGAGGTCGAAAGCATCGGCTCGTTACTTGATGATTTAGCAAAACTCGATGTTGATGTATTGGTAATCGATGATGGGTCACCCGATGGAACTGCACAAATCTGTAGAGCCCATAATGTTGAGGTCGTTGAGCGAAGCGGTAAGCAAGGCTTAGGGAGTGCATATCGTGCTGGTTTTCAGATCGCTCTAGATCGCGGCTATGAAAACATCATCGAAATGGATGCCGACGGTTCGCACCAAGTCAGCGACCTATTAAAGATGATGGAGTGGATTGGTACAGTTGACCTTCTGATCGGATCTCGCTGGGTCACCGACGGCAAGATTGCTAATTGGAGCAAATTTCGTGAACTTCTTTCAAAGGCTGCTAATAGATATGCCAATATTGTTTTATCCCTTGGCGTTGCCGACACAACTGCAGGCTTTCGAATCTATTCAGGCGCCCTACTCGCAAAGATGGATATTCAAACAATTGCCAGTGAGGGATATTGCTTTCAGATAGAGATGACTCGGCGGGCACTTGCCCGGGGCGGCACAATCGCCGAAATCCCCATCACCTTTATCGAGCGCGAGCACGGGGTCAGCAAGATGAGCTTTGCTATCGCCTTCGAAGCCGTGCTTCGCATCACCGCCTGGGGCTTTTTGCGCATTTTCGGGCGGTAAATCGCACGCTCACGGCTCAGGTAAGATTGCCAATGCACCAATCGAAGGAATTCGGCTGGTGACATCTCAGCACTGCCTGACCAACTGGTCGGTGAATCATCTCGGTCCGTTCAATCGGTAGATGACTTTCAGTGCGACGGGCCCGACAAATTGTTTGGCCATTACCGAGAGGTTTTGCTTGTGCTGCGCACACAAAACCTAAGAAGGAGTATGCCGAAATGGCAGTAGTAACAATGCGAGAACTCCTCGACAGCGGAGTCCACTTCGGACACCAGACTCGTCGATGGAATCCAAAGATGAAGCGTTTCATTTTCACTGAGCGCAACGGTATTTACATCATTGATATTCAGCAATCACTTGCACTTATCGATAATGCATATGCATTCGTTCAAGACACAGTTGCTAAGGGCGGACATGTTTTGTTCGTTGGCACAAAGAAGCAAGCACAGGAACCAATCATCGAACAAGCAGCACGCGTTGGTATGCCAACAGTGACTGAGCGTTGGTTAGGTGGAATGCTTACAAACTTCCCAACTGTGTACAAGCGTATTCAGCGCCTTAAGGAGCTAGAAGCTCTAGAAGAGAAGAACGATCTTCTTCTAACAAAGAAGGAACTCCTTGTTCTTCGTCGCGAACGCGAAAAACTATTTAAGAACCTTAACGGTATTCGTAACATGACTAAGTTGCCTTCCGCGATTTGGGTTGTCGATACTAAGAAGGAGCACCTAGCAGTTGCTGAAGCCAAGAAGCTTGGTATTCCAGTTATTGCAATCTTGGATACAAACTGCGATCCAGATGAAGTTGATTACAAGATTCCTGGTAACGACGATGCGATCCGTTCAATCGGACTTCTAACTCGAGTTATCACCGATGCAATCGTTGCTGGTCTTGCTGCACGTTCTGCTCAGACAAAGGTAGAAACCCCTGCAGTTGCAGCGGGTGAGCCAATGGCTGACTGGGAAAAAGAGATTGCAGGAACGTCCGAACCAATAATTAGCGATGCCGTGTCCGAGGTTCCAGCTCCAGTTGCGACTTCAGATGCTGTTCTTGAATCACCAGCAGAAGGAGCTTAATAAAATGGCTGCATATACAGCTGCAGATGTAAAGAAGCTTCGCGAAGCAACAGCTGCGGGAATGCTTGATTGCAAGAAAGCTTTAGATGAGGCAGACGGCGATTACAACAAGGCGATGGACATCATTCGTGTTAAGGGACTCAAGGGAGTCACAAAGCGCGAAGGTCGTTTAACTTCAAACGGAGCAGTTGTTGCAAAGGTTGAAGGAAATCTTGGCGTAATGCTTGAACTTAACTGCGAAACAGATTTCGTGGCGAAGGGAGAGCGCTTCATTGCGCTCGCTGATGAGCTTCTAGCTCAACTTCAAAATGCACAATCAGATTCTCTTGAGGCTTTCCTTGCCACAACAATGGCTACAGGAAAAACCGTTCAAGAAACTATTGATGAAGCAAATGCAATGCTTGGCGAAAAAATTGAAGTTCGCCGAATCGCAGTATTGAAAGATTCTCCAGTTGGAATCTACTTGCACCGCACAAATCCAGATTTGCCACCACAGGTTGGTGTCCTAGTGCAGTTAACTAAGGATGCAGCTGAAGTTGGTAAAGATATTGCACAGCACATCGCAGCGTTTGCACCACAATATGTAAACCGTGAAGATGTTCCTGCAGATTTGATTGAAAATGAACGTCGCATCGCCGAAGAAACTGCTCGCGAAGAAGGAAAGCCAGAAGCCTCCCTTATCAAGATCATTGAAGGTCGCGTCACTGGTTTCGTCAAGGAAGTTTCTTTGATTGAGCAGTCATTTGCAAAAGATGCAAAGAAGACCGTTAAGCAGATCCTCGATGAGGCGGGAACAGCTGTTAAGGCTTTCAATCGCTTCCGCGTGGGTCAATAAGTTCAAAGGCTTAAACGCTTAGAATCAAGCTATTCGACTAGAAGTTAAAGGAGCATCCATGCCCGGTACTAGAGGTACGTATCGGCGGGTGCTCCTTAAACTTTCTGGTGAAGTTTTTGGTGGGGCAAAAGGCATCGGTGTTGATCCCGATGTTGTGCAAGATATTGCAAAACAAATCGCAGATGTAGCCCGAAGTGGTGTGCAGGTTGCCATCGTTGTTGGTGGCGGTAATTATTTCCGTGGCGCCGAACTTTCACAGCGCGGCATGGATCGCTCTCGCGCCGACTACATGGGAATGCTCGGAACAGTCATGAACTGTTTAGCCCTGCAGGATTTTCTTGAAAAAGAGGGAATACAAACCCGCGTACAAACAGCGATCACAATGGGCCAAGTGGCCGAGCCTTACATTCCACTTCGCGCGATTCGCCACCTTGAAAAGGGTCGCGTAGTTATCTTTGGTGCAGGCGCCGGAATGCCATTCTTTACAACAGATACGGTTTCAGCTCAGCGCGCACTTGAAATCGGCGCCGAAGCTTTGTTGCTAGCAAAAAGCGGTGTTGACGGCGTGTATAACGCAGATCCTAAAAAGGATAAATCGGCCATTAAATACGACGAGATTTCTTATGATGTAGTTCTTAGTAAGTCATTAGCCGTGGCAGATGCTGCAGCTTTTGCTCTCTGCCGCGAAAATCATCTACCCATCGTGGTCTTTGATTTAATGCAAAATGGCAACATCGCGCGCGCAGTGCGCGGTGAGGTTATTGGAACTCTAGTTTCTTAAAACTTACTTGTCAGGAACCATCACAATCGAACTTGATGGACATTCACTAACGCAGATTCCACAACCCTTGCAATAATCCAGATTAATTTCAAAGCCTTTCCCTGGTCCCAATTTAATGATGGCGTTATCCGGGCAAACTCCAAAGCAGTTATCGCATTCGAAACAATTTCCACATGACATACAGCGACGAGCTTCGTATAAAGCATTTGATTCATCTAATCCTTGAACAACTTCTGAGAAATCCTTGGCTCGACGAGTTGCTTCCAGGCGTTCGCGAACAACGTGTGGGGCATCGGTGTAGTACCAAGTATTGAGCTGTTCGTAAGTAACAAGATCAGTGTTCTTTACGTTTTCATAGGCTGTGCTGCGCAGCCAAGCATCGATATTTCGTGCAGCTTTCTTACCATGACCAACACCGGTTGTAACTGTGCGATCTGCAGGAACCATATCGCCACCGGCAAAAATACCTGGGTGAGAAGTCATCATTGTTGCATCAACGCTCATGGTGCCATCGGCTACATCTAAGTCAGCGCTGTTTCCAAGAAGAGAAAAATCCACTTCCTGTCCAAGGGCCAAAATCAATGAGTCGGCCTCGAGAGTTTCGAACTCACCAGTTGGTTGAGGGAATCCTTCACCATCAAGTTCCATCTTTTCAATGCGAAGTTCGTGCTGGCCAACATGATTAACCGTTGATAGCCATTTAACAAGAATTCCTTCCTCCAACGCTTCAGTGATTTCCAAATCATTGGCGGGAGCTTTATCGCGCGTACGGCGATAAACAATGACTGCTTCTTCTGCACCTAAACGTTTGGCGGTACGTGCAACATCCATTGCAGTATTTCCGCCACCATAGACCACAACTTTGCGTCCAAGAAGTGGTTGATTGCCATCTTCAACATCATGCAAGACTTTGATTGCATCCAAAATTCGTGCAGCTTCACTAGCTGGGATATATGCGCGCTTACTTAATTGGGCGCCGATTGCCATAAAGACTGCATCAAATCCCTCATCCATCGCGAGATGAACATCATCGACTCGGGTATTCATCTCAAATTTGATACCCATATTTTTAATGCGATCAATTTCGGCATCTAGGATTTCGCGGGGCAGACGATACTTTGGAATTCCATAGCGCATCATTCCGCCAGGGGCATGGGTCGCATCTCGCACGGTTACATCGTGACCTAAGCGGCGAAGGTGATATGCCGCAGATAAGCCAGCTGGGCCTGCACCGATAATCAATACTTTGAAACCAGAATCTTTTTCAGGGGCTGGAATAGCCCAACCTTTTTCTAGTGCGTGATCACCTAAGAAACGTTCGACTGAGTTAATGCCGACTGCTTCATCTAAAAATGAGCGGTTACAAACATCTTGGCAAGGGTGATAACAAACGCGTCCCATGATTGCAGGAAATGGGTTTTCTTGAACCAATGCCCGCCATGCACTTTCATAAGAGCCATCTTCGGCGATGTAGAGCCAGTTTTGAATATTTTCACCGGCAGGACACGCGTTATTACACGGTGGCATGCGGTGTACATATTCTGGTTTTTCTACTCGCCAAGAGCCCGTGTGATTGGCTAATGAACTATCAACGGAAAGCGTGATTGCAAAGGGGTTCTCCATGATTTAAGCCTGCCCATCCTGTGGCATCAAGTTATAGCGACGAATGTTTTTCTCCGCCATCTCCTGTAAGTGATTGATTACGGCATCGTTTCGCGCGGGTGAAAATAAATGTGCATATCGAACTTGCAGTTTTAAATACTCTTCAACATCAACTTTTTTGCGAATCGGAGTCGAAGAAGTAACTTCGCCCTTTTCTGCCTCAAAGACTGGAAACAACCCGCTCTGTGTTGCAAGGCGTGCAATCTTTAATGTGTCACATGATGCCGAACCCCAACCGAGGGGACATGGAACAAGTACGTGGATATATCGTGCGCCTCTAAAGCTCATAGCTTTAGTAACTTTTGCCTCTAGATCACGCAGGTCGGCAACGGTTGCTGTTGCAACGTATGGAATCTCATGTGCCATTGCAATGCGTGGCAGATTTTTTCCTTGGCCGAAAACATTTCCTGGAGAATCGCCAATGGCTTGTGTTGTGGCCGTGCGAGCTGCTGGGGGAGTTGCACCAGAGCGCTGAACGCCGGTGTTCATGTATGCCTCATTGTCATAGCAGATGTAGAGCACGTCATCATTTCGCTCAAACATTCCTGACAGTGCGCCAAATCCAATATCAACTGTTGCACCATCGCCACCTTGACCCACTACTCGAACTTCAGTGCGACCTTTAGCTTTCATTGCAGCGGCAACACCTGTGGCAACAGCTGGGGCATTACCAAAAAGTGAATGCAGCCAAGGAACCCGCCATGATGATTCTGGATAAGGCGTTGAGAAAACCTCTAAGCAACCCGTTGCATTTACTGCAATGAGTTGGTCATTACATGCACGCATTGCAGCATCAAGGGCATACCGTGCACCGAGAGCTTCACCGCAACCCTGACATGCACGGTGGCCTGATGTCAGTGCATTTGTGCGGTTAGGGTCAGATTGAATCGAGCGATCTTCTTCAGAAAGCAATCTATTTCCTACAGCAAAACTGCCAACCTGATAAAACTTAATAGGGGTAGTTGTCATGAACGGCTACGCTCCTTTTCTAACTCGCTATCTGCCAGATCTTGATCAAGATCTAGGAAAGTTAACTCTTCAACGCTGCCTTCAATTGCTGCCTCGAAATAGGCACGCAGTGCCTGCTTAGTAATTGGTCGGCCGCCAAGACCTGCAATAAGTGTTTGATCATGTGTTGATGTTCCACGAAGTGAAGTACGAACATTTTCAGTGACGATTCCACCGATTCCAAGTTGAAAAGCTTTTTCAACGATGAATACATTATGAGCGTTAACAAGTGCGTCACGAACAGCGTCAAATGGGAAAGGTCTAAAAGTTGTTAAACCCAAAACTCCAATTGAAAAACCATCTGCGATCATCTCATCAACGACATCTTTAATCGTTCCAAGAACTGAACCTAGAGCGATAACAACGTTTCGCGCAGTTTCCATCTTGTAAGGGCGAATCAATCCACCTGAATCTCGGTTAAATATTTCCGCGAACTTTGCAGCTTCTTCAGGAATTACCGATAAAGCCTCTAAGTTCTTCATATGGGACATGTACTTAACTTCAGTAAATGCCTCAGGGCCAACCATTGCACCAATTGAGACGGGATTTGCCGGATCAAGAACTTGGCGGGGATTAAATGGAGGTAGATATTTATCAACTGCCTCTTGATCTGGAACATCAATCTGCTCGTACGCATGGGTGAGAATAAATCCATCCATACAGACCATGATGGGAAGTGAAAGTCTTTCAGCGATAGCAAAGGCTTGCACATGTAAATCAGCTGCCTCTTGATTTGTTTCGGCATACATCTGAATCCACCCGGAATCACGTTGTGACATTGAGTCACTGTGATCATTCCAAATATTAATTGGGCCACCAATTGCGCGGTTGGCAACGGTCATAACGATAGGAAGTCCAAGACCAGATGCGTTATAGACCGCTTCGACCATGTACAAAAGACCTTGGCTAGCTGTTGCCGTATATGCACGGGCACCGGCGGCACTTGCACCGATTGCAACTGACATTGCTGCAAACTCAGATTCAACGTTAATGAACTCGCAGTTACTTAATTTGCCGGCCTTTACGATTGCACTTAAGCCTTCAACAATATGTGTTTGAGGCGATATTGGATAAGCGCAGATTACTTCGGGTCGACAGGCAGCAACTGTGTCGGCAATTGCCTTTGATCCTTCTACTTGCTTAAGCATGTGCGGCCGCCTTACTCATGATGTATTCATATGCAGCAGTTGCTGCAGCGCAGTTTCCTGCGGCAATCTTTGGCTTAAATTTCTCGGTAATTGCATCTGTAACCGAGTGCAGTGAAATCTCACCAGTAAGGGCTGCAAATGCTCCTAGCAAAACCGCGTTGGGAACAGGTCGACCAAGATGTTCCATGGCAATTGCTGCTGCGGGAACAGTTACAAATCGGGGATTGCCACCAACTAGATCTTCGATACCTAACTCTTTAAATGTTCTGGTCGAGTTAATCAATACGTAACCATCGCTATTGAGTCCAGCAAAGACATCTACCTGCTTGAAAAGAGTTGAGTCCTGCACAATGAGTGCATCAGGATTCATAATCGGTTCGCGAACACGGATTGGTTCAGTCGAAATTCTGCAAAATGCAACTACCGGTGCGCCAGTACGTTCAGATCCAAAACTTGGAAATGCAGCGGCATAACGTTTCTCATCAAAGGCTGAATGTGCGAGAAGTTCCGCCGCCGTTACTACGCCCTGCCCACCACGACCATGAAATCTAACTTGAAACACTGTGTTCTCCCCGTTTGTTTATTTCGAATCGAAAACTACTCCTGTCATTTAATGCATCGATCGGATTCTCTGAGTGCCAGTGCTAGTTTGCGCAAAAAACTCAATGAATTAGGCGTAATTTTGGAAGGTAATGTGAAATAGGTCATTTCATATAGAATTACCGGCTTAGGAATGCACAAGGGAGATGTCATGGCAGATGTAGCAAGCGCCCTCAAGGACGCTGACACAAAGATGAGCAAGGCAGTAGAGGTTGCAAAAGATGATTTTGCATCTATCCGTACTGGCCGTGCCCACCCATCAATGTTTAACAAAATCATGGTGGATTACTACGGAACCTACACAGCGCTCTCACAGCTTGCATCCATTCAAGTCCCCGAAGCACGCATGGCAACGGTTGCCCCATTTGATAAAGGCGCCATGGCAAGTATTGAAAAAGC
>JBAXIC010000049.1:0-8397 GCA_037138575.1 Actinomycetes bacterium | reverse complement strand
TAAACCAGCTCAGGCATTTTTTTAACAACTTCGCTTAAGTTATTTGCTGCATCTGCTGCATAAATATTATTGGGATCTAGGACCGGTGGCATTCCTTCTAAGGAAGCGGCAAAAGCAGAGTAAGGAAACAAGAAGCTTGCTAAAGCGACAAATATTAAGAATTTCTTTTTCATGCTTTTAACAGTTCTGTAAGTGTTACCGGCGTAAAACCTTTTGCATGCAGGCTATCTAGAAGTGTTGGCATCGCATCCAAAGTGACTTTATGACCAAGATGCATACTTATGATTGAGCCGTTTTTAACATTCTTCATGACATTATTTATAACGCTTTTCTTGCTGGGATCTTGAAAGTCTTTGGAATCCACCTCATAAGAAATGCATTGCCCATATCCATACTTGACTGCAGCTGCACGGATAGTAGAAGTTGAAAACTGAGTTCCTGAAGGCCGAAACCAGGCACCATGATTGCCTATTAACTTTTTTAATTCCGCTGCGCACTGTGAAATCTCGGCATCCACTCTCTTTGCCGAGATTGTTTTCATCTGGGTGTGCGTCATTGTGTGATTACCCAAATCATGACCCTCATCGATTATTCGGGTTGCTATTGCCGGATCTGAAACTAACCACGTTCCAACAGCAAATATCGAAACTTTGGTGCCGGTTGATTTGAAGAGTTTCAGTAGTGGGTCAGCGAAATCTGGCGCACCAGCCCCATGAAAAGTTAGAGCAACCTTTGCGACATTGCGCGGGCCATGAGCGATGTCGGCTCCTGCAGCATTGGCTGCGGGAATATTGCCGATTTCAAAGGCTCCGGCGCCTAAAACTGCCGCCGCTTTCAATAAATTTCTGCGGGTGAGTGACATGCCTGCATCGTACTCCTCAAATATTTACTTATATGTAGGCTTTGCTCATGACAACGACTAATCCATTTGCGCAGCGAAGCGAAGTTGAATTTGAACTCCCACCATTTTCTCAGATTCGCGACGAACATTATCTTCCAGCTTTTTATGCCGGGTGTGAGCAACATTTGTCTGAGGTCCAAGCAATTCTTGATAACCCAGGGCCAGCAACATTTGAAAATACAATCGTCGCTTTGGAAAAAAGTGGGCAGATGTTAATGCGCACATTATTGGTTTTCTTCAATAAATCCTCAAGTGATACAAGTGATGCAATAGATGCAATAGAAGAAGAAATGGCGCCGAAATTAGCCGCACATCAAGATGCAGTTAATCTCAATCCTGCTCTCTTCGCCCGCATAAAGGCCTTGTACGACAACCGCGAATCAATTGGACTCAATGGTGAAGATTCTTGGCTACTCGAGCGTTACTTCAAAGATTTGATTCACGCGGGAGCGCATCTGACTGAATCAGAGCGAGATCGTTTGAAAGAACTCAATGAAGAGCTTTCCAAGCTTGAAACGGTTTTTTCCAAAAACCTCTTAGCCGATACAAATGATTTAGCCGTACTTGTCGAAACTATTGAAGAGTTAGATGGCTTGAGCGAAAATGAGATTGCATCTGCATCTGCCGCAGCCAAAGATCGTGGTCATGAAGGTAAGTGGTTAATCGGGATGGTTAACTTTTCTGGAAATCCCGTACTGGATTCACTTACTAACCGTGAGCTTCGTAAGAAAATTATGCAGGAATCGCTATTAAAAGGTAACCGTCCAAATGGCAATGACAACAAGCCAGTGCTTTTGCAGATGGTTAAATTACGTGCTGAGCGTGCCAAATTATTTGGCAAGGAAACTCATGCTGAGCACATAATTGCAGTACAGACTGCAGAAAATCCAGGCAATGTTCACGCAATGCTTCGAAAGATTGCACCTGCAGCTATTCGCAACGCAAAGGCTGAGGCCGAAGATCTTAAGAACTCTGCCGGATCTGAGATTGAAAGTTGGGACTGGGGTTTTTATACCGAGCAAGTTCGTCTAGAAAAATACAATATCGATACAACCAAGATGCGACCATATTTTGAACTTGAATCTGTCTTAAAAAATGGTGTTTTCTTTGCTGCAAACAAACTCTTTGGAATCACATTCAAAGAGCGCCCGGATCTAGTGACCTACCATCCTGAGGCAAGGGCTTTTGAAGTCAGCAATGATGATGGTTCTAAAGTTGGGCTTTTTATTGGTGACTTCTACACACGCGATTCAAAGCGCGGCGGAGCGTGGATGAACAACTTGGTTGATCAAAACTTCCTTTTCAATCAACTTCCAGTTGTAGTAAATAACCTTAATATTCCAAAGCCACCTGCTGGAAAGCCCACACTTTTAACTTACGATGAAACCACAACTCTCTTCCATGAGTTCGGTCATGCCTTACACGGCCTACTTTCTCAAGTTAAGTATCCACGAGTTTCTGGAACAAGCGTTCAACGTGACTTTGTTGAATTTCCATCGCAAGTTAATGAGATGTGGATTTTGTGGCCAGAGGTCGTAGAAAACTATGCGCGTCACCATGAGACTGGAGAAAAACTTCCACAAGAGTGGATTGATAACTTAAAGGCAGCTTCAACTTTTAATGAAGGCCATGCAACTACAAGTTATTTGGCGGCAGCGATTCTTGATTTAGCGTGGCACTCGTTAACAGCCGAAGAAGCCGCGCTCGTACATGATGTTGAAGCATTTGAAGCGCAAGCGATTAAAGATTATGGTCTTGATTTCGCACCGGTTCCAACTCGTTATCGCTCAACATATTTCTCACACATCTTTGCTGGAGGGTATTCAGCAGGGTATTACGGCTATATCTGGTCAGAGGTTCTTGATGCCGACACCGTTGACTGGTTTAAAGAAAATGGTGGGCTACTGCGTGAAAATGGCGAGCACTTCAAAAACACCTTGCTTGGACGCGGTGGATCTATCGATTCAATGCAGATGTTCCGAAACTTTCGTGGGCGAGATTCAAAGATCGAGCCGCTGTTGAAGCGTCGCGGTCTGTTGTAACTCTTCATATTTAGTTGCAAGAGTTTTTACATCACCGCTTACGAGCAAACGCTTGTCACGTCCTAATTCGCCAAAGACAATGGTGAAATCGCGAACGCGACAATTAAAAGCTTTTGCTAACTCTTTAACTACCGCTTCGTTTGCTTTGCCATCAACTGCAGGGGCTTGGACGGCAACTACTAATCGTGGAGGATCGCCAACAGTTCCACCAACTTTGTTACGTGAAGAGTTTGGGCGAACCCGGATTTCAATTAAAAGTTGATCTGACACTTAGCCAGCGGAGCCAGAACCTGACGGACCGGCCTTGCGTTGAACCTGTGGAGCTCCGCCACTGCGTTGTCCACCACGGATTTTTGTTCCAGATTCAGAATGTGTCTGAGTGCCTGGTGCGCCCGGCTTATTTTTCTTAGCTTCAAGGGCAGCAAGCATTCTTGCTTTCATGTCTTCATTCTTATCGGCCATGAGACAACCTTACCGCTTAACTAGAACTCTCTTTGTACTCGCGTAAACGTTCTAAAACTTCAGATTCACGGTAACGACGGTGTCCACCTAAAGTGCGAATTGCTGTTAACTTGCCAGCCTTTGCCCATCGCGTAACTGTTTTTGGATTTACGTGGAAACGTGCTGCCACCTCTTTAGGGGTAAGAAGGACTTCGGCATCAGGTAAACGAGTCATATTCATCCCCTCTTTGCCGAATTAGCCGTGTCCGAATTGCTACGTATTGTGGTGAAGTATCGCGATTTAGAGCGCTAGAAGCAATATGAAAAAGATGAATTAATTAGCTGATTCAAGGGCCTGCACACGGCGCCAACGTGACATGAGTCGCTCATAGCCTTGCCCGGCCATAAGACCATCGGATGCGGCCAAGCCAGAGAGTGAGTGCAATACGTCTTCGATCGAAGTATCGGCATGCAGGCCATCTTCATTGTTATCGCGTAAAGCTTTATCTAAATAAAGTGCAAGGCCGCCATAATCAAGTTCGACAAATGATTTTGGATGAAACATTTCAAGCCAGCCAAGTAAGTTTTCTAAATCTTGCTCAACTGGACCTTCTCCAAATGCTGATACAACAGTTTGATGTGCAACTTCGGCCCGTGCCTTTGCATTAGCAATCGTTGCACGTGCTGTCGTAAATAAACCATTCTTGTTCTCGCCACGGTTTCGTTCCTCAGGCATAAAGAGAAGAAACCATCGTGGAGGAATAACCCAGGTTTCATTTAAAATATGCGGAACTTTATCTTCGAGTAAATCAACGCCAGCAGTAATTACTTCTTCCATCGCAGAAGAAACAAAATATGGAACCACTGTGCTTGGTAATGAATCTTTAAAGTTATCTAACGCTGCCCAACAACGTGTTGCCGTTGACCAAGGCGCAACATAGCGTTCGCCTTCAACATCAATAATGTGAACTCCATCAGGACGACCTGCTGGAGGTTCGGGAACAACGGTGCGTGCAAGTGCAAACTCTTCTTCGCGAATATAACTTTCATCACTGATATCAATTGACTGCCACCGTAAACGATCGGCAGGTTCGAATGCAGAAAGTGGTTCGTAAACACGAAGTGAAGCGACGTACGGAGTTGGTCTCACGCCCGTGGAATGTAATTGCCTTCGGCAAAGGGATCATCGTCATCCCGATTACGAGAAGGTTCTACGTCTCCGTGAAGTTCTTTCGCAAGACGATCTAGATCCATATCTTGAGAGTTATATTTCAAATCACGTGCAACTTTGGTCTGTTTTGCTTTGGCTCGGCCGCGACCCATATGCGAGCTCCTTCACTGTTGCTTGTCCGTCAGAGGGGTAGGTTATCGCGCCTTGGTGCTTGGCTCCAAAGCAAGGGCAAATGAGCGGGTTTTAGCCTTGTGACGAAGGGCAAAATAGCCCATCACTTGCAGAAACAGGCTCAGCGGCATGGTTGGGATTCGATATCGGTGGTCGCCAACCGTACCCATCGTTACTAGCCAAGAAAGCACAACTGGGACAAGGCTGGCGTAGGCGATATTTGAATAGATGCCCTTCATAGAGCGGACCCAGAAAAAGCCTATAAACATAAGCGAGATACAACCCATAACCCACATGAATGAGATGGTCTTGCCCACGGCCTTATTGACTAAGTCGCTACCTTGTTGACTTCCAGAAGCAATGTTAACCAGTGGGTTAATTTTTTGCCATGGGTTCCGCGCCATTGTTCCTTCTCCGAGCGGACCCGACCAAGGTGACCAGTAGAAAAATCCCTTATTAATAAATAAGTGAACACCTTTTATTGGGTGCGTGACGTACCACTTAATAACACACTTCACTAATTGGCTATCAGAGACCACTGTTTCAGGAGCTTTAGGTTCACAAGGAACGACTGGACCAGTGTGCGGATAACCGCCAGAAGTTTCGTCGCCAGCTCCTACCGCCATATTACTTCCGAGAATTGTTGCAACAACTGCGCTGTTTACCGATTCAATATTCCGCTGAACAATCATTGCGGGCGCTATTGCCATAATTCCAATTACTCCAGCAAGAATTACAGCCTGCACTTTGTGATTGTTGTACATCAATGCCCAAAGAATTGCGATAACAATTGTTGTTAAGATCCATCGCGGCTGAATAAATGATGCAAAGGCCGAGAACAATCCGACCAAAAGAATATTGCTTCCAAGTTTATGGTTATCGTTTGAGAGTTTGGATTTAATAATCGCACCAATAATCATCAACATGCAACTGGCAAGCAGACTCTCATATCCGACTACAAGTGTGCTCAATGAGAGCGTGGGATTAAAAGCGATTATTGCCCCAATAAGAAAAATATATGGGCGCAATTTTGTCGCTTGTAGTTGCTTGACAAAGAAATAACTCGCAAAGGCGTAAAAGACGCTTTGTGCGATGGAGAGAATTGCAACTGAGTGGACAATAGAAATCTTGGCAAACAACCAGATTAAAATTGGATAACCTGCAGGCATTGATGTTAGAACGCTTGCGTCTGAGAAGTAACCTTGTTTAAGAAGTCCGTCAGCACCTAAAAGCCAACTCTCACCATCTGAGCCGAGCCACCCTCCGTTAGGGAGATTCGTTAGAGTAATTAGCTTTATTACTAGAGCAAGAAGAGGAATCGCAACTAAATAAATAGTGTCTTTGTTGGTTACTTTCGACTTTTGTTGGCGCACTTTCTTGGATTTGCTTGCCATATGACCTTATCCCTTGTAGTCAGAAACCAAGTATGAACGTCGTGAATCATCTTTGCCAGAGGGCGCAACTTCACCAGCTACCCAGGCTTTCATTCCCCGAGCGGCCAAAGAGGCAAGGGCCAATTCGGCGGAATCAGCCGAGACGATTGCCGTCATACCAATGCCACAGTTCCAGGTGCGTTCCATATCTTCCTGAGGAACGCCGCCTACCTTTGAAAGAAACTCCATCTCAACTGGAACCGACCAAGTAGAGCGATCATAAATTGCAGTGAGGTGTTCTGGAATAACGCGTGCAGTATTTTCTGCGATTCCACCACCAGTGATATGTGAAAAACCACGAAGTTTTCCTTGCATTGATTTAATCAAAGCTAAGCAGTCAAGTGCATATATCTCGGTCGGTGTTAAAAAGACTTCACCAGATGTTTTGCCATATTCACTGACATGGGCATCCAATGAAAGATTTGCAGTTTTAATAATATGTCGAACCAAAGAGAATCCATTTGCGTGGAATCCACTTGATGGCATTGCAATTAATACATCGCCGGATTGAACAAGGTGCGCGCCAAGTTGTAGATCGGCATCGACAACACCAGTTGCAGCACCAGCGACATCGAATTCATCATCATCTAATAAACCGGGGTGCTCGGCGGTTTCGCCGCCAATTAATGCCGTACCAGCTTTTTCGCATCCGCGCGCAATTCCTGCAACGATTTCAGCGATACGTTCTGGGATTACTTTTCCAACAGCAATGTAATCAGTCATAAATAAAGGCTCTGCGCCGCAGACAACTAAATCATCTACAACCATCGCAACTAAATCCTCGCCAATGGTGTCGAACTTACCAATTGCCCGTGCGATTTCAGTCTTGGTTCCTACGCCATCGGTAGATGTTGCAAGTAAGGGTCTTTTCATATTCTTTAAAGCGCTTGCATCAAATAATCCAGCAAATCCACCGATTCCGCCCATAACTTCGGGTCGAGATGCCTTTGCAATTGAAGCCTTCATTAGCTCAACAGCGCGATCTCCTGCATCGATATCAACGCCTGAATCTTTATATGTACTCATTTAGTGACCGTGCACTTCCGTGATTTCAAGGCGCATCTTGCCTTCAGACATATCTGCCGGGATGCGAATTGGATAATTGCCTGTAAAACAAGCCCCGCATAGCTTATTTTCATCGACCTGAGTGGATTCGATTAAGCCCTCCAGTGAAACATAGCCAAGGGAGTCTGCACCAATAGAGCGGCGAATCTCTTCGACTTCCAATCCACTTGCCACTAATTCGGCCCGAGTTGCAAAGTCGATTCCATAAAAACAAGGCCACTTAACTGGCGGTGATGAAATACGCACGTGGATCTCTCGAGCTCCGGCCTCACGAAGCATGCGAACAATTGCGCGTTGAGTATTACCACGAACAATTGAGTCGTCTACGACCACGATTCGCTTGCCTTCAATAATTTCGCGAAGTGGATTTAACTTTAAGCGAATACCCAATTGGCGAATGGTTTGTGAAGGTTGAATAAAAGTACGACCGACATATGAGTTTTTAACTAAACCCATTCCAAATGGAATTCCAGATCCTTTTGCATAACCAATTGCTGCTGGTGTTCCTGATTCCGGAACCGGAATAACTAAATCTGCTTCAACGGGTGACTCTTTGGCTAAACGCTCGCCAATGCGAACACGCGTTGCATGAATGCCTTGACCCGCAATTGTTGTATCTGGACGGGCAAGATAAACATATTCAAATAGGCAACCTTTAGGTTCGGCAACAGCCCACCGTTTTGAACGAACTCCGTTTTCATCAATTGCAATAAATTCGCCAGGTTCGATTTCGCGAACAAAGGCTGCGCCGACGATATCAAGTGCGGCAGATTCAGAAGCCACTACCCAACCATTTTCTAACTTACCTAGAACTAGAGGGCGGACTCCATGGCGATCGCGCGCTGCATACAACGTGTGTTCGTCCATAAATACAAGTGAGAAAGCGCCCTCAAGTTGTGGCAGTACAGATATCGCACTAGCTTCCACATTTTTCTCGTTTTGCAATGAGATGAGTGCCGTCATGATTTCAGTATCTGTCGTTGCACCACGTTCGCGCCCGGCAGTGGGTTCTAGTTTTTGGACTAACTCGGCCAAATCCCCTGTATTGGTGAGATTGCCATTGTGGGCTAAAGCCAGTGTTCCATACTTAGTTGGGCGCAACGTTGGCTGAGCATTGACCCACGTGCTTGACCCAGTGGTGCTGTATCGGCAATGACCAATTGCTAGATTTCC
>JBAXIC010000048.1:0-8466 GCA_037138575.1 Actinomycetes bacterium | reverse complement strand
ACATACACTGCATTTGCTGCTGCTCTCTCAAGCACACGTGCTTTGACATCATCGACTAACATCCCAACAGGTCTAACAGTGACAGCTGGTTCAACAATTGGAACAGCTACATATACATTCAACGTTCCACAATCTGCAGGTGACTTCACAATCTCAGCTACAGCTGCAACAGGCATTACTGGAACATTCTCAGTTACAGCAACTGTTGGTCTTTCAGCAACTGAGGCAGCAGCAGCAGATGCTATTGCAGCAGCAGCAGATGCAGCAGCAGAAGCAACTGATGCAGCTAACGCGGCAACTGATGCAGCTAACGCAGCAGCAGAAGCAGCAGATGCAGCAACAGCAGCAGCACAAGATGCAGCTGATGCAGTTGCATCACTATCTGCTCAGGTAGCAACACTTATCTCTGGCCTAAAGGCTCAGTTGACAGCGTTGACAAACCTAGTAATCAAGATCCAGAAGAAGGTAAAGGCTTAATTAGCCCCCTTTGATCTGATAAAGATCTAGAACCGAAACCCGGTTCCCACTTCGGTGGGGGCCGGGTTTCGGCCTTTTTATAAGGTTATTAAGTAGTCTTGGGGCGTGCTGGATAAACGAAGTAAGCAGATATTGAGTTCCGTGATTCTGACAGCCGTTGTTGCGGTGACATTAGTGATGGCTCCATACACACTGATCGACCCCCTAAATTTGCCCAAACTCTCTACACTTGCATTTTTTGCAATTATTGCTCTCTCACTTTATGTACCGGTTATTAAGAGTTTGTTTGATTCTGGACACAAGGTATTAGTTAGCGTTTTGCTACTTTTTGTTTTGCAAATTTTCCTCGTTCTTTTCCTTTCGGGGGCTAATTTTGGCGGTCAATTTTATGGGACATTTGGACGTAATACCGGAGCTCTTGCATATCTCTCATTAGCTTTATTGCTCTTAAGCACAGCACTCGTAGCTAGCAAAGACTTCTTAATGAAATTCATTCGAATAACATTAATCATTGGAGCTGTTTTAGTTTTCTATGGAAATTTACAATATTTTGGTCACGAACCATTTCCTTTTGTAAATGCATACACAGTTAATGCCCCCATTGGAACTTTTGGCAACCCAGACTTTCAATCTGCTTTTATGGGTTTAATCGCCGTTGTCGCATTTACCATGGCTTTGAATAAGGCACTAAAAATCTCCGTGAGGACTGGATTGACACTTTTAGGCATTGCATCGTTAATTGTTGTATATGAAACAATTGCAAAGCAAGGGTATTTCAGCTTTATTGCAGGTTCTGGTGTGGTTGTTATTCTCTGGTTGTTTATGACCAAGCGAAGTACGCTGGCAAAAGCATTGTCAGGAGTCGGAATAGTTGGTGGGGGATTAGTTTTCTTAGCTCTGATAAATAGTGGACCACTTGCAACTCTTATCTATAAAGGATCACTTGCAGCGCGAGGCTATTATTGGAAAGCAGCCTTTAAAATGCTTGTGGAGCATCCCTTTTTCGGGGTTGGAATGGATGGCTTTGTAGATTGGTACAGGCGTGCGCGCCCAGCCGATTATTACAAGAATGAATTCTTTTCATTTTCAAACGCTTCGCACAATGTTTATTTAGATATCGCATCTAGTGGTGGATTTCCTTTGATCCTTCTTTACTTCGCGATTGTTGCGCTTGTGATTTTTTCCATCGTTAAAGTTGTAAGACGTGGAAATGGTTTTGACGTTTATTTTGTTGCCGCAGTTGGAGCATGGGTTGCCTACCAAGTTCAGTCTTTTGTGAGTATCAACCAAATTGGCTTGGCTATTTGGGGGTGGGTGTTATCTGGTCTAATCATTGGCTATGAGGTAAACACGCGAACTATGGAAACCGCAGTTGTTCCTTCAACGAATAATAAAAACAAAAGCAAGAGAGCTAAAGTTGCTCCAGAGCAATTGCCCTTGTCGACTGTTATTTCCATCTTCGGAGGAATTATGATTGCTGCAATAGTGGCTATCCCCCCATATTATGTAAATGCAAGTTTTTACTCCGCAGTTAAATCTGGGGACATTAAAGCAATACAGAATGCGGCTTATCTAAAACCTTTAGATGAACGGCGCCTCCTTCACGTGGCTACGATTCTTAGAGATAATAAACTTGAAGCCGAAGCAATTGATGTAGTCCGAGATGCGACCAGAAATTATTCCGATTCTTTTGACCTGTGGCAGTTGTGGGCTTCGATTCCCACAGCAACACCTAGCGATGTGGCCCATGCAAAGGCCGAAATGAAGCGACTTGATCCACTTAATCCAGATATTTAGCACGTTGCCTTCTTAAGCTCAAAATGCAGCCAGGAATTAACTCAAGAACGAGGGTATGAGACTAGTCAGGTGTGTAATCTTTCCACTTATATCCTGCTAATTGGAGGTTGGAATGCAGATCATTGTTGGCATGGCTTTAGGAATCTTCTTGGCGGTTCTGGTTGCTGGGTTCCCAATTGCTTACCTGGTTGCCAGCAAAATGAATCAGGAAATATACCTGCGGTATCCATTTCTTCTTGCTTCTTCGTTACTTTTTGGTTTTTCTTTATCTGCCTTTGCCGCAGTAATTTCATATGGAACTTTAGGTATAGATACATACCCTTTGGTATTTGGCGCTCTTGCTTTAATTAGTTGGGCTGCTCTTTTCACATTAAAGAAGCGATGGAAAATAAAATCCAAAGTTCACTTTCTAAAGTTAGATTTATTATTACTAACTCCAACTCTTTGGGCATTTTTCTTAGTTCGTAACTATTGGGTTAGTTTCACTGAACCGATTGTTCGAGCGGGAAGCGGCCCAGACACAAGTCAGAATCTCATGGCCGCCATAAGCGCAAGATCTCTTGGCAGTACATGGTGGTCTCAAGCAGATAATGTAAAGACCTATCTTGGATATTCGTCACTTCGTGACAGCGTTTACGACATGTTTAGATACCCCTCATTTCGAGGTCAAGCAGGTTTTGACTACATGGTTCTTGGTTCGCGGTGGGGTCTATCGGTTCCCTACTCTCAAATAATTCGATTCTTTGGCCCACAAGCAAGTTTGTGGGAGCCTGGAGTGGTTCTCTTAGTGGCTCTCCTGACCTTAGCGACAATGGCTTATGGCTTATTTTCAATTTTTTCTAGGTCATCTAGTGCGGCAATGATTACATCTGTCATCTGTATATCTAATGCCGCACTATTGGTGCAGTTCTTTAATGGTGGACTCTCACAGGTCTGGTCGTTGGCTGGCATCATGGGTGTTTTTATCACGCTCTCATTAGTCATCCAAAGACGGAGATCTGAAGAGAAGTTTTCGCTAAGAGTTGTAGCTATTTTCAGCTTTGCTTCATGGCTAATCCTTTTCGCAACCTATGTTGATGCCGCAATAATCTTGGCGATGTTTATCTGTCTTTCCTTGCCTGTTTACTACTTCGTAAATCGAGCGATTTTCAACGACATAATCAAGGTAATTCCTGCAAGCGGTCTTGCAGTCTTAGTCATGACTCCAGTACTTACATACGCAACCATAATCACTTTTGATTTAAGATTACGGGCTGCACAAGGCACTGGTACAGCGGGTGGAATGTGGCCCTATCCTTCAGAATCCCTTGGCTTTGTCGATGTGTTTAGCCAACCCTCTGCTATGCGTTCAGCAGAAACAACAGCAGTAGGTCTGTTCCTGACCATCAGCATTCTTTGGATGCTTGTTAAGCGGCTTCCAAAGCGAAATATAGATTCAGATTTTGCAGCATTAGGAATCACCGGATTGTTGACAATGCTTGTCGGATTTGTACTTTCTTACGCTGGAAGATTGCATACCCCATATATATATTCCAAGATATCAGTCTACGTTGCACCAATTGTGGTAATTGCTTTTATTGCAATTATAAAATCACCAAAACTGCTTGGTTTGAAAAAACCTACACCACAACAGTTACATTCTCACAAAATATCGAAGTTTACTTATCAATCGGTTCTCTTCGCTCTTGTAATTTTAACGGTAGCTTCAAGTTTTAACGCAACAAAGAATAATGCTAAACAAAGCGGAGTAATTTCATATTCTTTCGCACCGTTAATGCAGGATCAACAGGCGCAGGCAACGCTATCCAAATACAACTACCTTGTGGACTACATTGCTGACGCTAATTACTTAGGAATTTTTGCTGATGTACATTGGATTTCAAAAGCCCCTAATGATATTTTGTTAAAGGACCGGCTAGATATTCCTCTGAGAGTTTTATGCTATTCATATGATGCAAATTGTAAGCCTTCAACACCTAGAATCCCCGATCCAATTCTAGAAAAGTATGGTTTGTTGCAATACGAGAGTCCTTTTACAACACGGGAGTTTGCAGCGTTTACTCCACGAGATCGCTATGCCGCTAACTTCAAAGCTCTTGGTCAACCACCTTTTACTGTCCCAGAAAGATTTATAGGAGGAAATCCTTATTACAACCATAAATAAGCGCAAGGCAGGATATGCCGCGACAAACCTTTCAATAGTTGATTTCTTCATCCAAGTAGTGGGATCTGTTGCATTCTTTTCAATTACGACTTGGATTTTGACTGGAATTTCAACACGTACTGAAACTTCAGACAAATTGACTTATCTTCTTTCCGGTACAGGTGCTCTTATATTTGGACTTTACTTCCTCAAGAAGAAACCTCCTTCAGGTTTGCAGTCGTTATTAAATACAGTTGCTATTGGTTCAGTCCTCACCGGGATAGCCATAGTCGAGCATAAAGCCATGTCCAAGGAGCACCCAATGGGCTTTGGCTGGGGTGTTTTTGTCGTAACTCTTTGCCTGCTACCTCTTTTGCACTCCATCATGCAGAAAGAAAAATTAAATATTTGGATAAAGTTTCTTGCTTGGCTTCCTGCTGCATTTGCTATTTTTTGCGATCTATTAGCCTTCTGGCAAACAAGAACAACTTTAATAGAACCTGCTCACTCTGAGTATGTTCTTAATGAAATTTGGAGTCCTGCTGCTGGGTATAACTCGTATCAAACGTTTGTTCCTCAGTACACATTTTTGCTTGGCTGGTTAGTCAAGCCAATCTTGGTTTCAATGGGTGCCATAAATGGAAGTAATTTCTTAGTATTAATGCTGACCGGTTTTGGTTTTGCATGTATCGGATTAATGATTTGGCTTTCACGAAGAGCTTGGCCAGAGTTACCTTGGCCTTTCTTGTTATTAGCAGTACTGTCATTCTGTACTCCTACGCCAGGTTGGAATCGTCTAAGTTTCATCGGACCAGCAAGCACTCTTCTTTCAGGGCCAGCGCTTCGTATTTTTGGTGGCATGATTGTTGGTGCAATAACTATTAGCGTTTCACTCAAATTGCTAAGAGAAAAAGCTCCAAAATGGCAACTTTTAATGCCAGGTGTAGCGTCGGCTTTTGTCGTTTGGAATAATTTGGATTTTGGTCTTGCCGCTACCGTCGCCTCTTTTCTTGTTTTTTCAGCTGCCGGTGCAGTTAGTCAAAAGGGCAAGTTAGCCTTTATTTGGCACATCGCGGGTCAGTTGCTTGGCCATCTAGCAATCTACATATATTTGGCTTCACAAGGCGCAGTCCCTGACTGGTCTTTGTTTGGTTGGTTTGCTCGTCAGTTTGGTGGAGGATTTGGATCGGTACTGATTGAGATGCCCGGTCCTGTCAATCTTGATTTTCCATTGATGATGGGAACGGCTGCGACTGGATTCTACTTCTTGCTTAAGCACGCAAACAAAACCGAAGAACTAATTAAAAACACGAGAAACAATGTTTCAACACTTACGGCTTTTTATTTTGGTGCATTTTGTACCTTTGCGCTGCCCTATTACGTGAATCGCTCTTACCATTCAGGGCAGATGTCAATTCTTTATATTCCCTTGTCTGTTGCATTAATTGCAGTTGTTGGGCTTGTAAAAAGGAACTCTCCGCCTGGGATTGAAAAAAAGATAGTGGGATATTTCCCAACTCTCATATTGGCGTTCATGATGGCGACAGTGCTGTTGATTCCAAATCCAAGTTGGGAGCTAAAGCGAGTTCAGGGCGGAAATCCAGACGGAACATTTCCGCGTGCCCCATTAGTGGCTGCTCTTAATATGATGCCGGCTGCTGAGAAATATGCAGCAGCTAACAACCTAACAATTGGTTTCTATGGTGAAGATGGCAACTATGTGCACGCATTGAATGGGATGAAATCTGCAAATATTTTCAACTCGCCTTTAGACATGTTCCAAAGCGATGCTTCAGTCAATTTGGCGTGTAAGCACCTAATTAATTCAAAGTTGCAGTTACTAGTAATGACAGAGTCCGCAAGGCAAAGTTTTGCTTGGAGCGATGGTTCACTTTGTGACGGTGTATTTGTTCAAGAAAATGTTCCCGGAGTAGGAATACTCGGTATAAGAAAGAAGTAGAAATGCTTGTATTAGTATCACTACTGTTCCTAGTTCTTGGCACGGCGATGTTAGCTCCCCTACGTCTACTCATGCATCAAAAAAATATCGACTCATCACAAATATTGGCCGGCTTGCTCTTGTTGATCTCATTTGTTTCAATTCTTGCTTGGATTGGGCTAATTCAGAATACTTTTATTATTGGATTAGTTGGACTTCTGTTTATAACAAGTTTTGGATTCGAGTTATACACCTGTAGAAAAGAGTTTAAAACACGATTTTCTCATGGCGCCAAATTAACTTTCTATGTTGCAGTGGCTATTTCCATATTTCTCGATGTAATTGGGTATAGAAAGTTTGCAACTCTGGTTAATCCAGATCCATATGGTTTTATGGCCTTGAGCGGCGGGTTCAATAGATATGGGTCGATTCACGCAATTATGGAAAAATGGAGCGAATTCACAGGACAAACATTCGTCCAAGGCATGAGTTGGGATGAGCCCACAAAGTTACTTCCAAGTTCTTGGTTAGTACCGGATATGGGCATTAGATATGCAGTGGATGAATTAGCTAGTGGTAAACGCATTGGTTTATCTGCACTTCTGACTCCAGCTATGCAGATTTTCGACCCAATTGGCTCATTTTTGCTTTGTTGGCTTGCCCTCGCAATAGTATTCATAGCAATTATGACCGGCACTCTCTTGGATATTGCAAAATTTGAACAACTTAAACATAAAGAGACTTTGAGAGAACTGGAAAAAGCGAAAGTACCGCCCTATAAGAAACCAAAGTATAATGTTCATTCAAAATCACCACCAGCCAGAGCACAAAATTTATTTCTGTACCTTGTAATTTCAGGAATATCAATATCTTCAGTGTGGATACTTGTTTTTCTTTTTGAAGGATTAACCTCTCAACTTTGCGCAGGAGCTGCCATAGTTGCAGCCTTTGCTATTTCGATTTCTATACAAAGAAAGAAATTACGAGATAGTTTTTTCAATATCCTGGCGCTGCTAATTATTGTTACGGGGATCTACTTTGTGTATGTTCAACAATTGCCGATTTTGATACTTGCTTCTGTTGCCCCTTTCTTCATAGAGTTTTTTAAGTTAAAAACTTTGAAACTATGGCAGAAAATGACAGTCCTTGTTGGAGTTATTGTTAGCGCATTCGCGCTTGTACGTTTTACTAGTTTAAAGACATTTGTGGACTTAATCGTCGGCTCTTCTAGCCACGGGAGTATTCATTTAGGTTCAGTCAACCTTGTCTTCGGTCAATTTAGTTGGTTAACCACATTTTGGAACTCAATTAATACGTTGCCGAGGCAAGAGGGGTTACTTTTTAATAATTTCCTTCAGCAGGGACTGAGCATTTCTTCCACGCAAAATGGTTACATTCTGTTTAATTCTTCATTTCTTGAGCAAGTTTTTTCTATACTCGGAATTTACTTGCTAATATCTATCTATACTCTTTACAATCGATCTAAGAGAGATTCACATGGGCTAACCTCTATTTACTTCGTGCTCAGTTTGTGGAGTGCAGTATTATTCTATTATTTGATAAGCCATGTGTATTTAGTCTATAAGAGCCTTATCAGGAATCCAAGTAATCAAGGTACTGTCGCCAACTCAATTTTCAGCGACTACGTGTGGCTACGACTTATTGCTATTTATTCGATACTTCTCATAATCGCATTAGCAATAGTTTTGGGTCAACAGGAAGTGCACTTCAATTTTAGAAGGTCATATTTTTTTGCCGGAATATTACTATTTGTTTTTTCATCTTTTGCGTTTGCCAGAGTATCGATTGCGTACCAGGAATCTAGTACCCCTGGTTCCGTTGCTTCATCTTGTGGGGAGTTGAAAAATTTTGTAGAACCGATTTATATATATCAACCGATAAAAGCTAGCCAAGCAGCCTTGGCCTTAACTCTTTGCCCCCAAACACTGAGCAGTTTTTCAGATTCATTTCCTTCAAAGTTAAAAGCAGATGGCAAACGGCATGACGCTGTAGATTTGCTATTCAACAGCGAAAGCAACTCTTGGTACTTAAAGAGGCTTGGTACCTTCACGATGACCGAAGACATCCAAACACCATGTAATTATGCATG
>JBAXIC010000047.1:0-8764 GCA_037138575.1 Actinomycetes bacterium | reverse complement strand
GCATCCCAATCTATTGTTGTCATCGCAGGCCGCCGCGACGATATGGAATACCGTCTGCTGCAGGCATTCGAAGTCGCTGTGAAGCTAGAGACATAATTAATAACGTTGCAATGTATGGAGTCATAGTCACTAGCTGACCTGGGAGCTCTTTGACTGCTAAGAAATACCAAAGCGATAGTCCAGCGAATGCAAATGTAAGGGATGCTTTAATAATTTTGCCTTTGCGAATATCGCGCACCACAAGTGCAACTAAAACAACAACGATGAGAAGAATAAGAGCGTGGACAGATGCTGAATCTCGAAGTTGTAAAGCATCAGCAAATCCAAATAATCCTGCACCCATTAAAATTCCACCTGGGCGATAATTTCCAAAGAGCAGTGCAGCAAGACCGATATATCCTCGACCCGCAACTTGGTTTTCTTGATAATGGTTGGCCGCAACAATAGCCAAGAAGCCACCACCTAAACCGGCTAGAGCTCCAGAAATTAGAACACCTGCGTACTTCATCGCATAAACATTTACACCCAAAGATTCAGCGGCGATTGGTGCTTCACCGGCACTTCGCAGGCGAAGTCCGAATGCTGTCTTCCAGAGAACAAAGAGTGAAAGAGGAACCATGGCAATAGCGATTACCGTGACATAAGAAAGATCCCCCGTGATGCCGCGCAAAATCGCTGCAACATCGGAGATGAAAAACCAGTGTTTATCAGCTATAGAGCCCAGCAGATCCGGACTGTTCCATCCAAAGTATTTACCACCGGAGAGAATTGGAAGTGAGTTTGTGCCAATTGAATTTACATCAGGTGACTGAGATGGACCTTGCCATGCACCGCTCTTATAAAGAATTGTGGAAAGGTATCGCACTAAGCCCATCGCAATAATATTAATCGCAACACCAGAAACAACATGGTCAACACCAAATGTAATTGTGGCGATTGCGTGCACTAATGCACCGACTGCACCAAAAATAATCGCTGCAATTAATCCAATCCATGGACCATGCTTTGTTCCGATCATGCCACCGGCCCATGCACCCATAACCATCATGCCCTCAAGGCCGATGTTTACAACACCGGAACGTTCGGAGAAGAGTCCACCAAGTCCTGCCAGGACAATGGGAACAGATAACAGTAGAGCCGCAGAGGCTGTGCCGACGCTTGTTAAATCTGTAGCCCCGGTAATTTGGCGAATAACTGTGAGAACAAAAACTAACATGGTTGCATAACGCAAGAATTTTAAGGCTTTAGTTTTCACGCCACTACCGCCTTTGCTAGCTCTTTACTTTGCAGAGTTATCTTGTATCTACGTACCACTTCATATGCAATAACTGAAGATAAGAGAATCGAACCCTGCATGATTACGTAAGTCTCTGGAGCGATGTCAATGAGTTCTAGAGAACGTGAACTGACCTCAAGGAATCCAAAGAGCAGCGCACTCAATCCCATGCCAACTGGGTTATTGCGACCTAGAAGTGCAACTGCAATTGCCGAGAACCCGATGCCTGTTCTAAATCCCATATTAAATGCATGCGTATCACCTAAGACTGCAGGTAATCCGGCCAAACCAGCAACTGCACCAGAGAGTGCCATGGCAACAAAGGTCATACGTTTTGAATTAACTCCGCTAAATCGAGCAGCAATTGGATTCGATCCAGATGCACGTAGTTCAAAGCCAAATCGTGTTCGATTAATGACAAACCAGAAAACAACGCCTAGTGCAATTGCAAAAATCGACATGCCATATACGCCGCCGCCTGGTTGGTTTTGGATGCCTATTTTGTTCAGTAATGGCATCAGATCTGGGAACTGTCCAGATTTTGGAAGCGTCTTAGTGGACATATTATTTGAATCAGTTGTTCTATCTACAAAGTAATTAGCTAGTAGGTAAGAGGAGAGACCACCTGCTAGTGAGTTAAGCATGATTGTTGAAATAACTTCACTTACTCCGCGTTTAACTTTTAAATAACCAGCAATCGCTGCCCAGAGCCCGCCGATAGTCATTGCGATAAGCATGATGGCAATGACGTGCAGTACAGGAGGAAGAATAAATTTTGCACCTATGTAGGCACCAAAGATTGCACCTAAGCGAAGTTGGCCTTCAACACCAATGTTAAACAATCCGGCACGAAATGTGATTGCGATTGCAACTGCTGCGATGTAATAAGGAGTGGCAGTGTTGATCACTTGCATTAATGACCCTGATGTTGTTCCAAAATCCCACATCGTTTTATAAGCATCGAATGGTGACTTGTGTGACGCAAGAACCGCTAGCGAAGAAATTACAATTGAAACAACTGCTGCGGCAAGGGGGGCAGCAAGTGCGAGAAGAACCGTTGAAAGCTTTAGTTTTTTCATGCTGCACCTGTCATCGCTGAACCTAATTGTTCGGGAGTAGTTTTTGCAGGATCAAGTTCGGCCGTAACTACTCCGCGCAACATCACGAGCAGCCGATCCGACATACCAATTAACTCTTCAAGATCTGCTGAAATAAGAACAATTGCCATTCCCTTTTCGCGTGCACGGCGAAGTTCTTCCCAAATGGCACCTTGTGCACCAACATCGACGCCGCGCGTTGGATGTGATGCCACGAGTAGTGAAGGAGCCTTACTCATCTCTCTTCCAACAATAAACTTCTGCTGATTTCCACCTGATAGAGCCGCGGCCAAAGTTTGTGGCCCTGGTGCGCGCACATCAAACTCTTCCATAATCGCTTTCGTGTCAGCGATCGTTGTCTTCTTATCGAGCACAAAACCATTCATCACCGGTTTCCCGCGTTGATGACCCAAGATTCTATTTTCCCAGAGCGGTGATTCCATCATCATGGCTTGGCGTTGACGATCTTCGGGGATTAAACCAATACCCAAATCACGTCGGTGAGCCACAGATAGATGGTTCATATCTGCTCCACTAAATTCGATTACTCCGGTGTAAGCGCGCAGACCCATAATCGCTTCTACTAGTTCGGCCTGGCCGTTTCCTTCAACGCCTGCAATTCCTACAACTTCACCGGCGTGTAAATTAAAAGTTACATGGGAGATTAAATCGCGGCTTCCAGATTGAGTAGGAATTGAAACATCTTTTAAAGCCAATGTAACTTCTGGTCGACGAGTATCTCCATGAGTTGTTGGCTGAGGAAGCTCGCTTCCGACCATTAGTTCAGCTAATTGGCGCGCGGTTACATCCTTTGATTTAACTTCTGCAACGGTTGACCCTGCCCGTACGACAGTTACATCATCGGCGACACGAAGCACTTCATCGAGTTTGTGAGAAATAAAGATGATTGCCATACCTTGAGCGCGCAGGCCTTTAAGGGCATTAAATAAATCATCGACCTCTTGTGGAACTAAAACGGCCGTTGGTTCATCAAAAATCAAAATTCGGGCGCCGCGATATAAAACCTTTAAAATCTCAACTCGTTGACGCTGCCCAACTCCAAGCTCTTCCACTAAAACATCTGGATCGATATCGAGACCATATTGCGCCGCCATCTCGACAACTTTTTTGCGAGCAGCTGCGAAGTCAATAGTTATTCCATGCTTGGGCTCTGAACCTAAAATTACATTTTCTAATACCGTGAAGTTATCGGCCAACATAAAGTGCTGATGCACCATTCCAATACTTGCATCAATCGCATCATTGGGGTTCTTAAAGTGAACTGCAGTGCCATTAACCAGGATCTCGCCACTATCTGGGCGTTGCATGCCATACAAAATCTTCATAACCGTTGATTTACCAGCACCATTTTCGCCAACAAGGGCATGCACTGTGCCTGTTTCTACGCTCATGGATACATCTTTATTTGCGATGACACCAGGGAAGCGCTTGGAGATGTGTCGCAGTTCTACGGCAACTGACACTTACATACTCTCCTTTGAGTTGATGAATAAAAAACATTTGGCCCAACAGGGAGATTTAACTCCATTGTTGGGCCAAATGCCAC
Organism: Actinomycetes bacterium; assembly: GCA_037138575.1. Lineage (GTDB taxonomy): Bacteria > Actinomycetota > Actinomycetes > Nanopelagicales > Nanopelagicaceae > Planktophila. The sequence continues at coordinate 4,824 of JBAXIC010000047.1, read as the reverse complement.
TACTTATTGAGTGATTATTACTTTGTTGGAACTGTTGGAACCTTAATCTTTCCAGACTTGATAGCTGCTGCAGCCTTGTCGATTGCAGCTTTGTACTTTGTGATGTAGTTGCCAGAGTATGAAACTCCAACGCCATCAAGTGTTAGGTCATAGTGGCGACCGTAGATGCCAGCCTTGGCATCTAGAACGTCGTTAACTGATGAACCAGCAACTGATGTTGCAATGACGTCATAAACCGCACGGTCAACGCGCTTTAGCATTGATGTGAGCATGTTCTTCTTCTCAGCAGCTGAAGCTGATAGGTACTGATCAGAGTCAACTCCGATAGTCCAAACCTTCTTGCCAGCCTTTGCTGCATCTGTTGCAGCTGCGAAGTTACCCGCACCTGAACCACCTGCAGCTGAATAAATAACATCCGTGCCCTTATCAATCATTCCCTTAGCAATAACCTTTGCCTTAGCTGGGTCATTGAAACCTGAGAAATCAGGGAACTCAGTTACGTACTTAACATCAACAGTTGCACTCTTCTTTGTTGCCTTAACACCAGCAACGAATCCTGCTTCAAACTTCTGTAGTAGTGGAATACGAACTCCACCGATGTAACCGATCTTTCCTGACTTTGATGCAAGTGCAGCAGCAACGCCAGCTAGGTATGAACCTTGCTCTTCAGCGAAAACAAGTGAAGCAACGTTGAGAAGATCAACTGATGCATCATCGATGATTCCGAACTGAACGTTTGGATAATCAGATGCAACAGCCTTTAGTGGGCCTGCATATAGGTAACCAACTGCGATGATTGGGTTGTATCCAGCTTGTGCGAGCAAACGTAACTTGCCTTCGCGCTCTGAATCTGAACCTGTTGTGACAGTTACTTCTTTTGCAGTAACGCCAAACTTCTTCTTTGCTGCATCAAGACCAGCTGCTGCAGAGTCATTGAAAGACTTGTCTCCGCGGCCACCGATGTCATAAGCAAGTCCAACTTTTACCTTTGATGTTGCTGCAGTTGCTGATGGCGCAACAAATGCTGTTACAGCAAGAGTTGCAGCAGCGATTACTGCTACGAGACGAAATACTTTCTTCAATTTTCCTCCTTCAAGGGGCTCCCCTATACGTGCTTTAAGCAGATATAGAAGCTCTGTGTGTGAGCGAGCCTAGTAGTTGCGCATGAATAAACTCAACACGCGCCCTGTGGTTTTGATGACGCTGATGTAACGTTTTGGAAAACTCTCAACCTAGCCTTGACGGTGCTAGCCCTCGTTTATTTAACTATCCCCAGGCTTTCATAGGCTTTTTCAAGGGTCTGCGAAGCGACCACACGGGCTTTTCCAGCGCCAGCATGCAAAATATCTAGTAAGTGCTTCTCATCATTGAGTAATTCAAGAGCCGTAGCACGAATCGGACGAAAATATTCGACAACAACTTCGGCGACAGCTCCTTTAAAGTCACCGTAGCCCTTTCCTTCAAACTCTTTTTCCAGATCTTCAATTGATCGACCAGAAAGTGCGCTGTGAATAGTTAAAAGATTGCTTATACCTGGCTTCTCTTTTTCATCAAATTTTACTTCTCGCCCAGCATCGGTTGCAGCGCCCTTAATCTTCTTCGCATTTGATTCTGGAGTATCCATAATCTCTAGAACACCAGATGTTGACCCAGATGATTTGCTCATCTTGGCAAGAGGATCCTGTAAATCTTGAATCTTTGCTGCACTCTTTAAAATAAAGTTTTCGGGGATAGTAAATGTTTCTCCAAAGCGAGTATTAAATCTGCCCGCTAAGTCACGAGTGAGTTCGATGTGCTGACGTTGATCTTCCCCGACCGGAACTAAATTGGCTTGATATAACAAGATATCGGCGGCCTGCAGCATTGGGTAAGTAAACAAAGCCACACGCGCAGAGTCAGAACCACCTTTTGCTGACTTATCTTTGAACTGAGTCATGCGACTTGCTTCGCCAAAACCGGCCATACATTCCATTAACCAACCAAGTTGATTGTGTTGTGGAACTTGCGATTGCACAAATAACGTTGATTTTTCTGGAGAAATTCCTAGAGCTAGTAGTTGCGCCGCCGATGCCAATGTGCGTTTTCTTAACAAGGCGGGTTCGATCTCACCGGTGAGGGCGTGCAAATCTACAATGCAATAAAAAGCGTCATGACCATCTTGCAAATCTACCCATTGCTTTACGGCGCCTAAAAAATTGCCCAGGTGGAAGGAATCACTCGTTGGTTGGATTCCAGATAAAACTCGCTTGGCGCTCATGTTCGTATTCTTTCACACATCATGCAGTGCGAGAGATCAATAATTGGCCGGCACGTTTGCCCTCCATCGAAAGCACTGTTATTCGCAGCCCTGGAAGCTTTACAACATCATGCTCTTTTGGAATTCGGCCCAGGTGATGCATGACAAATCCACTGGCAGTCTCATATGGGCCATCAGGGATTTCAATTTCGCTCTGCTCAATCAAATCCTCAATTGAAATCAAGCCATCGACTTCAAAGTCACCAGTACGGCTCTCGATTGAAAGATCGGATTGATCCTCATCGTATTCGTCGCGAATGTCCCCGATTAAACATTCGACTAAATCCTCTAAAGTCACAATGCCATCGGTACCGCCATACTCATCAAGAACAATCGCTACATGTTGTCCTTGTTCGCGCATCTCTGAAAGAGCGGGCAAAATTCCTTTAGTACCTGGCATAAACATAATGGTGCGTACTAACTCAATAATCTTTGTTCCCTTAGAAGCAAGGGATGTATCCAAGAGATCTCGCACATGGATGAAGCCGATTACTTCATCAGATGATCCACGGATTACTGGATAACGTGAGTGTGCTTTATCTACTGCTAACTCAATGGCTTTACCGACCGTTAAAGAGACATCCATAAAATCTACTTCTGTTCGGGGCACCATTACTTCGTGAATTTGGCGCTCGGATGCGTTAAAGACCTCTTCAACAATGTCGCGCTCTTCGGCACTTAGTGCGGCATGGCCGGCAACTAAATCTAGAAGCTCCTCTTCAGACATCGCACTTCGCGCCTCTTTAGGATCAATACCAAAAGCCCGCACTACAAAATCTGTTGATTTAGATAGCAGCCAAATAACTGGTCGGAATATCTTTGCAATCACATCGATAATTCCTGCCGAAGCAAGTGAGATCTCTTCACTTCTAAATAAGGCTAAACGCTTTGGAACTAGTTCGCCAAAGACCAAAGAGAAATAAGCAATAACTAATGTCACGCCGATAATTGAAATCGTTGTACTCAAGCCAGTTGAGAGACCCTTGCCTTCAAGCCAAGGAATGACGTAACCACCGAGTTTTTCAGCCCCTAAAGCGGCCGATAAAAAGCCACAAACAGTAACTCCAACTTGGGCGGCAGCTAAGAAGCGGTTCGGGTTCTCTGTCAGTTTTGCCACGCGAGCGCCACGTTTTCCACGTCCAGCTATCTGGCGAATCTGACTCTCACGCAATGAGATAAGTGCGATCTCTGCGGCAACGAAAAGAGAGGCCAGCAAGATCAGACTAGCCACAATGGCTAAATCTACAAATAACGTGCCGACCGAATGCGTCTCCATTATGGCTCCAACTATACGGCACGCCTTCGGGGCGGCTCTTTCTATATTCACCCTTTACGCGTAACCTAGCCCTCGTTGGCCAACCGGCCATCACCTTCATCCTCGGACCGTCGGGCACGTACCTGCCCGGAGAAGGAGAGCAATCTCATGGCATCAGTAGTTTTCGAAGCCGCATCACGTATCTATCCAGGAACAACTGCACCTGCAGTCGATAAATTAAATCTCACTGTCAATGACGGTGAGTTTTTGGTTTTAGTCGGCCCATCAGGTTGCGGTAAGTCAACATCACTTCGTATGTTGGCCGGACTTGAAGAAGTCGATAACGGAAGAATCTTGATCGGCGATCGCGACGTAACAAACGTTGCACCAAAAGATCGCGATATCGCGATGGTTTTCCAGTCATATGCGTTGTACCCACACATGACAGTTGCAGAAAATATGGGCTTCGCACTAAAGATCGCTGGAACTCCAAAAGAAGAGCGTGAACGCCGCGTTCTAGAAGCAGCTAAGTTGCTTGACCTTGAGCCATATCTAGAGCGCAAGCCAAAAGCTCTTTCTGGTGGACAACGTCAGCGCGTTGCAATGGGTCGAGCAATTGTTCGCGAACCTCAGGTCTTCCTTATGGATGAGCCTCTTTCAAACCTTGATGCGAAGTTGCGTGTTGCAACTCGTACACAGATTGCTGCATTGCAGCGTCGCTTAGGAATCACAACTGTTTACGTAACGCACGACCAAGTTGAAGCTATGACTATGGGTGATCGCGTTGCAGTTCTTAAGGATGGCTTGCTACAGCAAGTAGACACACCACGTAATCTTTATGACAACCCAGCAAATGCTTTTGTTGCTGGCTTTATTGGATCTCCTGCAATGAACCTTCTTAACGCACCAATCGTTAACGGTAAGGCAATGCTTGGAAATCTTGGTATTGATGTTCCTGCAGCTGCAGGAAATGAAATCACAGTTGGTGTACGCCCAGAGGGCTTCACTCCAGCATCTGACGGCTTCCACGTAATGGTAGAAGTTGTTGAAGAGCTTGGATCAGATGCATTCGTTTATGGAAAGCCAGCTGATACAAACGTTAAGTTTGCTAACTCAACTGACGAAGGCGCACAGATTATTGTTCGCTGGGATCCAAAGAATCCTCCAAAGGCTGGCGAGACAATCTCAGTTACTGCTAACCCATCAGCAGTTCACTTGTTTAGCTCAACAACTGGAGAACGTATCTAAGGTATTAATTAAAAAACCCGCCGTA
>JBAXIC010000046.1:0-8838 GCA_037138575.1 Actinomycetes bacterium | reverse complement strand
TTGAAGTTCATCGCTCTACTCCCTTTCTGATAAAAGTAATGAGACAAGTTGATGTGGCTCAAATAATTGTGGCCATTGTGGGTTTTCTCGTCCAACACCATGGGCAATAACAAAAGAGGCACGTTCTCGGGCACTATCTCCGCCATGCCCGCCTTCGTCAATGTGACCATGATCTGTTGTAATAACAATCAACCAAGGCTCTTCTTGACTAGCGCGAGCATGTACTGCCTGGAGCAAAGTATCTAAGTAAGCATCGATTCGCGCAATTGCGCCTTTGTAATGTTCGCCAACTGAGCCAAAAGCGTGACCTGCTTCATCAACACCACAGAAATAGATGAAGGAAACATCTGGACCGTGTTGTGAGACTGCATAGTTAGCTGCCGCAGCGATTTCAGCATCTACTTGTGTATAGCCATATGTTTCACCATCGCGTACCAATACTCGGTGCCGTAAAGCTTTAGCTTGTTCACGTCGTTCGTGAATAACAGGTCCATGCCCAATGGGATCAACTAAAGGAGGCCAACCAGCTGCTGCAAAAGTTGTAGTGCTTTGATCTTGATAGAAAGCAAGGGATAAAAGATCTGGACGGTGGAGAAGTTTGTGCCCACTAAATGAGTTATCGCTTACGCCATGTTGTTCGTGGGTGGAACCAGTTAACAAGGTTGACCAACTAGGGCCAGACCACGTTGGTGCCTCCATAGTTATGGTTGTGAAGAATCCTTTTTCTTTTAGCGCGGCCAAAGTAGGTGCGTTTTCAAGAGCGGTATCTAAATTAAGCCCATCGATACCAATTAAAAGGATTTTGCTTTTCATTTATGCGATAGCTGCAGCAATTGATTTCGTGTGCTCAGGTGAAGAACCACAGCAAGATCCAACAATGTTGACGCCAAGATCCTTCATCTCCTTGGCATAACGCGCCATCTCTTCAGGTGTTCCATCGTAAATAAACTCATCACCTTGAAGCTTTGGTAATCCTGCATTTGATTGAGTAATAATAAAAACGCCTTCTGGACGGGCTTCAACTAACTCCTTCGCAATCTTTGACATCTCATCAGTTCCTCGGCCACAGTTTGCGCCGATAATTCGAACACCAAGTGCAGATAATTGCGGAACTGCCATTGCTGGCTTAACACCCATCATGGTGCGCAGATTTGTATCAAAACTAAGTGTTGCAATGATTGGCATTCCTGGTGCAACTTCTTGCGCGGCGGCAACTGCTGCCTCAACTTCACTTAAATCTGACATTGTTTCGATAAGAATCGCATCGACTCCGCCATCAACCAAAGCACGAATCTGCGCAGCAAAGAGCGCTTTCCCAGTCTCAACCGTTAAAGTTCCCATTGGCTCCATTAATTCACCAGAAGGTCCAATGTCTCCCATAACAAAACAGCCTGGGTGGCGATCGGCAACTTTGCGCGCGATTTGCGCACCGGCTTTATTGAGCTCTGCTAAACGATCTTCAAGGCCATGCATAGCAAGTCGGCCTGCAGTTCCGCCAAAAGTATTTGTTGTTATGAAATTTGCACCAGCTGCTGCATATGCTTCAAGGACTGCTTCGATTTCTTCTGGCTTCTCTACATTCCAAAGTTCAGGTGCTCCACCATCAGTGAGCCCACGTGCTTGAAGCATTGTTCCCATAGCTCCATCAGATGCAAGAGTTGCCTTTTCTAGCGCTTCGTAGATTGCTGACATTATTTCTCTCCTAAAGAATCTAATAGTGCAGAAATTTTTTCTTCACTCATTGCAATTTCAAGCTCTTCAACTACTCGTGCAGCAACTACGTCTGGGGTTCCAGTTGCTTCAACCCAAGGATCACGATTCCAACCTGATGTGTAAGCATCGGCGTCGATTTCACCCAAGCGCATTGCGGCTTCATCTATGGCTTCTTGAAAACGTGAAGCCAACATGATTTTGATTGTTGTCTCTCCAGAGCGAGCCACAACCATGGATGGAATTTCACGCCAACGCATGATTTGATATTCGCTCATTAGGCAATTCTATAGTTACCGATTGGCGATTTTTAACACAACATTTCGATCACTAGCCCGCCCGAGCCACCAATCGATGCCATGTTTTGCGCCTAACTCTGGCCTCTTCTGCCAGACATTTGCGCTTATTGTGCGAGACAACGCTGCGATATCTAGGGGAGTAGATGCATTGCCATAGTCGACACCTGCGGCATGATCAACCACGGTGAGGCCAAAGTAGATATCACCTTCTTGATCGCAAACAATTTCAACTGTGCGTGATTGCTGCGGCCAATCTGCATGTGAGGCGGTTTCAATCTGCCAGAATCCATGCACTTCTTCGATGTCACCAATCCATTCGATATGGTGACGGTGCTCGTGACCTGCAAGCCAAGCAATGACTTTTGGGTATTTCAAAAGCATCTCGCGAATCTCATCCACGCAAACACGGCGACCAACCGGAGCATAATCATTAAACATTTTGCTTAGCGGATGGTGCGATGCCAAAACAACTGGACGATCAGATTGTGCAACTTCATTTTCAAGCCATTCAAACTGTTCGGTATCCAAAGATCCTTGCCACCCACCAAAAGGATTGACGCTATCGATAACAATTATTTTTACTCCTTGAACAAAGGTGGAGTAATACATTGTTTTATTACGTGCATTTTCTTCTGTGAATCCATGACCGCGTGGCGAACCGGGTGAAACAAGATGCATCTGTGCGTATTCACCTCGTTCGATTGCGCGACGTTGAAGATCTGCGGCTACATGAACGTAGGGTGCATCGTCGGCTGGTGGATATCCCGCCGGACCGATTTCGCGAAACTGCATCAGAACTTCAAAAAGTGGGGCAGTAGTTGGCAAGGCGGTATATCGCTTAGGGCCAATCATCTCCTTAACAAAATCTTCAGAGGGAGCAACGGTGCCTTGTAAAAGGGCGTCGTGATTTCCATGTACCGCAAACCAGGGAAAATTTAATCCGCTGGCTTTAAATGGAGCTCTACATGAGTTTAAAAGATTAGGCACAAGCGGAAAGCCATATTTGGCGCGAGCATCATCATCGGTTTTACCTTCAGGGGTTCCGTGCGGGTGCCAATATCGTGTGTCGTAATGTTCTGCGCCATCATCAATAACGCCTTCATATTTTGTGAAATCACCCGAATCTGGTCGAATTTCAAGGCCATCAAGTAAAGCTAAATACCAGTCCACTTCATTTTTCTGTGCGTTATCAGTTGTATCACCAGTAATGATTGCTCCGGCAATTTCATGACCGGAGAGGGGGCCATGTGTAATTGAGTTAAGTGATTGAACCATCGATTCAACAACGTGCGGTGACAACATTGAATGTGCGCGATAGGTACCGATTGTGCCTACTTGTTCGCGGATTGCACTGTCGGGGTCGGCATGTCGATCTAGATATTCTGGACGCGCAGGTGACTGTGCATCGCACACATGTAGATCAGAGAGATGGTGCAGTAATAGAAGAGGCGTGGTTGACGAAGGAAAGGCATGTCCACTATGTGGTTCATCTGCTTCCACAACTAGGTTTCGCCAGCCCATTTCATTAGCTTCTCCGCGCACAAATGCCATAGTCGGTATCCTAGCCAAATGGAATCCAAATCTGCGAGCATCATTGTCCTTAGCGGCGGCACTAGTTCGCGCTTTGGCAGTGATAAATCTGTAGCGATTTTGGGTCATCAAGAATTAATTCACCACGTGCTTGGCGGAATTCCACAAGAGTTTGAAATTATCGTTGTTGGTCCAGATCCTTTATTTTCAGATCTGACTTATCAATGTACTCAAGAAGAACCCACCGGCGGAGGACCAGTTGCAGGTATCGCCGCAGCACTTGAAATTTGTAAGAGTGATTTTATTGGAGTCATCGCTACAGATATGCCATTTGCAGTTTCTCATATGGTGCATTTACTTAGCGCAATGAGTTCACATGATGACGCGGTTATGTATGTGGATTCAAAAGGATTCAAACAACCACTTGCAGCTATCTATCGACGTGAGGCCCTTGAAATTGCAATTGCAAAACTGGGGCAAGTGCACGGGCAATCAATGCACGCACTGATGTCGTATTTAGTTATACGTGAGATCCACATGAGTGAAGAGGTTGAAAAAGCCATGATTGATGTGGATACTCCTCATGATTTAACGATTGCTTTGGAATACCTGAGGTCTTTATGAGCGCACTCATTGAAGGTAGTTGGGACGATGCGCGACTAGTTGCGGCAACAAGTTTTGTGCCTTTAGGAAAAGTAACACTGCCTATTGCCCAAAGTATCGGCAGAGTTATTACTCATGATGCACGAGCATTAGTTGATCTTCCTACTTATGCCACTTCAGCGATGGATGGATATGCAGTTGCAGGTGTGGGACCTTGGAAGATTATTGGTGAAGTTAAAGCCGGACTTCCTATGAAAACTGCATTGCAATCGGGTCAAGCAGTTGGCATTGCAACGGGAGCCGTTATTCCTGAAAATACTTTCGGCGTAATTCGCTGGGAAATAGCACAAGTAAATGGGAAGGAATTAACTGGTTCGGTTTTAAAGAACCAAGAGATACGCCCACCTGCTCATGAATGCACTGCAGGAGATGTCATTATCGATGCAGGCACGGTGCTAAATCCTGCAATGGTTGGTTTGTTAGCCGCTGCAGGTTTTGACGAAATTGATGTGGTTCAAAAGCCCCGCGTTGCTTTGGTCTTACTTGGTGATGAGATTCAACTAAGTGGAATTCCGCGGGACGGTCTTGTACGTGATGCACTAGGACCACAGCTTCCTGGCTGGTTAGTTGCAATGGGCGCAGAGATTATTAGCACACAATATATATCCGATGAATTTGATTTAGTTGTTTCTGCGTTAAAAGATGCATGCGCAACTGCAGATATTGTTATTACGACAGGCGGAACGGCGCAAGGCCCACGGGATTATTTGCATGGAGCGTTAGATTCAATCGGTGCCGAAATTCTGATTGATACAGTCAAGGTTCGCCCAGGCCATCCAATGTTGTTAGCTAGAAGAGGCGCAACTGCAATTCTTGGGTTACCCGGCAACCCACAATCTGCCGTCGTTGCACTGGTTTCTCTTGGCCAGCCAGTAATAGCATCTCTATTAGGTCAAGAACAAAAGAAGTTAGCCGTCGTTACGACTGACAGTGAACTTACTGCGCCTGAAGATTTCACTCGACTAATAATCGGCAATTTGATCCAAGGGCATTTTCATGTCGCGCCCTATTTAGGTTCGGCAATGCTGCGTGGATTAGCGCATTCGCAGGGCTTTGCCATTGTTACCAAGCCACTTACGGCTATTGGCGAACCAGTGCGCTGGTTAGACTTACCAGTATGAGCGATGGATTAACACACCTCAATAGTTCGGGTGAAGCAAACATGGTCGATGTAACTGGGCGCGATATTACCGTGCGCGAAGCAATTGCTTCGGGCAACGTCAAGCTCTCATCACAAGTTATCGCATTGCTTCGCGATGGCAGCACACCAAAAGGTGACGTGTTATCTACAGCTCGCATCGCCGGAATTATGGCGGCCAAGAAAACCAGTGAATTAATTCCGCTGTGTCACCCAATAGCAATTAATAAGATTTCTATCGAACTTGCAATTACTGACTCTGGCGTTGAAATCAAAGCACAGGTCATTACTTCTGATCGCACAGGCGTTGAGATGGAAGCGCTCACAGCTGTAAGCGTCGCCGGCTTAACAATCATCGACATGATCAAAGCTCTAGATCCTGCAGCAGAGATTTCTAATATCCATGTGGATTCAAAGTCCGGTGGAAAGAATGGCGATTGGACGCGCGGGTGACAAAGCGCACTGCAGTTGTAATTACGGCAAGTAATCGCGCCTCGCGAGGTGAGTACGCCGATCTAAGTGGGGCAGCATTAGCCAAAGGTTTAGCCGTTTTAGGTTATGAAGTAACCGGCCCGTTTATTGTTGCCGATGAGATCAATTTGATAAGTGAACAGTTGAGCGTAGCCCTTGCCAATAAGACACGTTTGATCCTTACTACTGGCGGCACCGGTGTATCTCCAACAGATGTAACCCCTGAAGCTACTGCGCCATTTATTGAAAAATTGATTCCAGGATTTGCCGAAGCTCTGCGTGCATATTCACGCGAGCAAGTCCCAACATCTGATTTAACTCGAGGCCTTGCAGGCACAAATGGAAGATCACTCATAATTAATCTGCCGGGTTCTCAAGGCGCGGTCGCCGATGGCCTCGTAATTGTCGAACGTTTAGCTGGCCACATTTTGGATCAGCTCGATGGCAAGGATCACTAATGCCAACGCTTGTTTATGCCGTTGTTACTGAGGCGCCTGTGCATATTGCCGAATTATCAAAGTTAGTCGCCAATCCAAAGAGCGGCGCAGTAGTTACCTTTTCTGGCGAAGTTCGAAACCACGACGCCGGAAAAGAAGTAACCTCACTTTCATACGAAATCCACCCAACTGCTTCTCAGCAGATTGAGTTAATTACGAAGGAAGTCATTAAAGATTTTGATATTGAAAAGGTAGCGGTTGCACATCGATATGGGGATATTGCAATAGGTGAAACTGCTTTTGCAGTTGCCGTTTCTGCTGCCCATCGCCAAGCCGCCTTTGACGCGTGCTCTGCAATAGTTAATGCCGTTAAAGAAAAATTGCCGATTTGGAAATATCAGAAATTTTCAGATGGCAGTGATGAATGGGTGAACTGCGCATGAGTCAGTTAATTGATACGTATGGTCGCAAACATCGAAACCTACGTGTTTCACTTACCGATCGATGTTCCTTGCGATGCACGTATTGCATGCCACATGATTTTGCAGCGTGGATTCCAAATGATGATTTATTGACAACCAATGAGCTGCTAACGATTATCGAAGTAGCAGTTAGTCAAGGAATCGATGAAGTTCGCTTAACAGGTGGCGAACCTTTATTGCGCCCAGATATCGTTGAAATCGTAGATCGCATCGCAGGAATTGCCAATGCGCCTCGTTTAACATTAACAACAAATGGCCTGCGCTTAAAAGAGTTAGCCCAACCATTAGCAAAGGCAGGGCTTAATCGCATCAATGTCAGTCTCGATACTTTGGATAGAGAACGCTTTAAAAAGCTGACATATCGTGATCGATTTAATGATGTTATTGAAGGTTTGGAAGCGGCAAAGGCAGCTGGCTTATTTCCGATAAAAGTAAATAGTGTCTTATTGCAAGGCGTCAATGATGATGAAGCACCCGCCTTGCTGGAATGGGCGCTAGAAAATGAATACTCACTGCGCTTTATTGAGCAGATGCCTTTAGATGCCGGTGGCATCTGGGATCGCGCAACAATGGTGAGCGCCGACCAGATTTATGCAGATCTATCAACTCATTACACATTAACGCCAGTGGATGGCCGCGGTTCTTCCCCTGCCGAAGAGTTCTTTATTAATGGCACTAAAGCAACGGTAGGCATTATTGGAAGTGTTACACGTCCTTTTTGCGGTGCATGCGATCGCTTACGTTTAACTTCGGATGGACAGTTGCGTAGCTGCTTATTTTCAAATGAAGAGGTTGATGTTCGTAAAGTTTTACGTGATGAAGCACGTGATGATGTTTCAAAGCGAGAAGAAATCGCTGCGCGTTTTCAAAAAACTGTGATTAGTAAGTTGCCGGGCCACGGAATCAATGATCCATCTTTTATTGCACCTGTTCGCCCGATGTCTGCAATCGGCGGTTAGCCACCAGCAAAACGGGGCAGCACATCTATAACGCTGCCAGCATTAATCTGCATATCTAAATCATTTGCGGCTACTGAATCGACAAGAAATGAACATTGATCAATTACATGAGCGAGCGCAGGATTAGCCTGGCCTAATTCGAAAACGATGGACGACAGCGTTCCTGGATTAATTCGCGCAGAACTTGATCCAGCTGCAGCGCGCGCAGCAGCAAAGTAGCGAATCTCTATATCCATTGCCATACGCGCATTGTATGGTTAGCCAATGCTCGAATACTTATTCATCGGCCTAGTTGGAGTTCTGGTCGGTGGAATAAATGGCATGGCCGGAGGAGCATCCGTTATTTCATACCCCCTGCTCTTGGCAACTGGCATGTCTCCTGTTAGCGCGGCTATGACTAACGCCTTGGGTATCACCCCAGCTAATTTTTTTGCTCTGATTTCAGTCCGCGATCAGATGAAGGAGTATTTTCGAAAGTATAGAAAATTAATTCTTATCTCTGTAATCGGCTCGATGTCGGGTGCTTTTTTGTTGATCACCGTGCCGCCGGGCATTTTTGAAAAAATGGTTCCATTTCTCTTATTGGCCGCTAGTTTCTCCTTCTTAATCAAACCCAAAGCCGAACGTGGAGAGCATCACAGATTGTGGGATGAGTTTGGAATTGCAGCAAGTGGCCTTTACTGCGGCTACTTTGGTCCAGGTCAAGGGGTATTGGTTATAGCAGTCCTGGCCCGTGATGTGCGCCGAGATCCCAAGACACTGAACACCGCCAAAAACTTCATTGTCGGCTGGACCTCATTGGTTTCAAACTTCATCTACATCTTTAGTGGCAAAGTCGTTTGGGGTATGGCCTTGGCCTTGCTAATTGGCTCGAGCATCGGTGGAACATTTGGCGGGCGCTATGCATCAAAACTCTCACCTACTCTTTATCGCGCACTGATCCTGAGTGTGGGCTTTGGGGCATCGGCCTGGCTCTTCAAAAAGTACTATTTCGGGTAAAAACTCACCCCGCCGCAGCTCTAGGCATTGGTATATCACTGATATATCATCGCTGATGTGAGCCAGGCCATCCACATACTCTCCCGCGAGAGCAGCTCCATGTCTGAGCAGGCCTATAGCCGTATCCGTTCAATGATCATCTCTTTAGAG
>JBAXIC010000045.1:0-9279 GCA_037138575.1 Actinomycetes bacterium | reverse complement strand
GCTGTTGCGGCATAACCACCTGCTGCACTGAACTCATGTTCAACGCGGGTGTAGCGATCCATAGCTTTTTCAAGGGCTTCATCTTGAGCCGTTGCCATCTCTTCTTCAACTGCGCGCATACGATGTGTAATTTGATCAAGATCGCGAGCTGACAAAATTCGCTCGATTACTGTTCCCGGTTCATCACCCGTGCGCGGATCCTGTGGCAGATAACCGATCTTTCCAGTGCGATTTACTGCACCCCCTGCTGGCATAGTTTCACCGGCAAGGACTTTGGCAAGAGTTGATTTACCAGCACCGTTTCGGCCAACAAAGCCGATACGGTCGCCGCTATTAATACGCACAGTTACGCCTTTAACAAGAAGGCGAGCACCTGCACGAAGTTCTAGGGCTTGGGTTGAAATCACGCCGTAGTTTAACGGTTAGAGGTTAAGCAGCGCCAATTCGAGTTTTTCTAGGGGTAGCAAATGACTTACCAACAGCGGTTAACTCAGCAGAAACTTGGGCTTTAATCGCATCTTCACTTTTTAGCAGTTTAGTTAACTCAGCAATTGTTTCTTTAAGTTCCTTTTGCTCGGTTTCAAGTTCAAGTTTGCTCATCTTTGTTAGACGACGAAGAGGCATATCCAGGATGTAAGTTGTTTGTTCTTCGTTGAGCTTGAAATCCTTCATTAACTTCTCTTTTGCAGCCGATGCATCATCACTTGCGCGGATGATTTTAATGACCTTATCGATATCGATAATCGCCTTTAGTAAACCATCGACAAGAGTTAAACGTCCCTCTGCCTTTGCTTTGCGATATTCGCTTCGGCGGCGAACAACTTCAATACGGTGATCTATGAATACGCGAAGGAGTTCCTTGATACCGAGCGTTTGTGGCTTTCCCTTGACTAGTGCAACTGCATTGATTGAGAAAGCATCTTCCATTGGCGTTAGTGCGTATAGCTGTTCAAGAACGGCCTCCGGTTCAAAGCCATTCTTAATTTCAATAACAACGTTTGTTCCAGTCTGGCCATCAGTTAAGTCGATGATGTCACTGATTCCCTGAATCTTCTTGTTTTTAACAAGGGCAGCTATGCGTTCAACAACTTTTTCGGGTCCGATGGTAAATGGAAGCTCTTTAATAACGATTCCCATTTTGCGTGAAGTAACTTTTTCAATCTCAACAGTTGCGCGCACTTTAAATGAGCCCTTGCCTGTTGCATATGCCTCGCGCACGCCTTCAAGACCAACGATTTCTCCTCCTGTAGGAAAGTCCGGGCCAGGTACAAATTTCATTAACTGCTTAACCGTTGCAGTTGGGTTTTCAATAAGAAACTTTGTCGCGGCGATAACTTCGCCCAAATTGTGCGGGGCCATATTGGTGGCCATACCTACTGCAATACCTGAGCCACCGTTAACAAGAAGGTTTGGATATGCGGCAGGTAAAACTAAAGGTTCAGAGAGTTGTCCGTCATAGTTTGGACCAAAATCAACGGTGTCTTCATCGGCTTCAGCAACCATAGCCATCGCAGCCGTTGCAAGACGAGCCTCGGTATAGCGCATCGCAGCAGGACCGGCATCGAGTGAGCCAAAGTTTCCATGGCCATCGATAAGTGGCAAGCGCATAGAAAATGATTGAGCCATGCGCACTAGTGCGTCATAAATCGCCCCATCTCCGTGAGGGTGCAACTTACCCATAACTTCACCAACTACACGCGCGCTCTTTACATGTCCGCGTTCGGGGCGAAGTCCCATATCGGCCATCTGATGCAAGATTCGACGATGGACAGGTTTTAAACCATCGCGCGCATCGGGTAGTGCTCGTGAATAAATTACTGAGTATGCATATTCAAGAAATGATTCAGAGACTTCTTTAGATACATCGATATCAATAATCTTTCCTGGAAACTCCCCAGGTTTTGGACCGACGGGTTTTTTACCCTTTGCCGCAGTTTTCGCGGGGTTCTTCGCAGTTGCCATGGGGAGCATTGTGCCAAGAGAGTTGCTTAATCTAGGGGAGGGCGCGCCCCAATAGTTGCTACACACTTTGCTGCAAGTGCAGTTCCGGCAGATAAAGCCGTTCCTAAATCATTTGTCTGAAGCCACTTTGGAATAAATCCAGCAGCAAATGAATCACCTGCGCCTGTTGTGTCGACAACACTGGTAGTGACGGCAGAGACTTTTGCTGTTACGCCGTTATGGACGGCCATTGCACCGCGAGAACCCAACTTAATCACAACTAATGGTGTGTAAGCCATTAAATTCTTTTCTGCGCTCTCAACATCTTGTGCATCGCCAAGATAGAGAGCCTCTTCGGCATTGAGCAAGATGCCATCCATGAGCGAGACCCATGAGAGCGCTTCTTCGCGAGAAACAATCTTCATCGCACCAGTTGTTGTTGGATCAAAATAAATAGGTTTACCAGCAGCCTTAATTTTTTTAACCATCGCTAATACTGCATCGCGACTACGAAAATCTAGAAGTGCATATCCGCTTAAGTAGACACCATCGACATCATCAAGTGGCGGCAGATCGCTTACTTCAAGATCGGCATTTGCTCCGTTATCTGGAAACATTGTGCGCTCACCGTTGGTATCAACCAAGATAACAACCACGCCAGTTGGCCGGCCAGAGTGCATCAAATTCATATGTTCTACGCCGTATTTATCTAAGTCAGAGATTAATGCAAAACCAACGGGGTCATTTCCTACACGGGCAACTAACTGTGCTTTTGAACCTGTCCGAGTAATCCACGTTGCAACATTTGCAGCCTGGCCGCCTGGGTGACTAGAGATTTTACTTGCGGTGTCATTGCCGTAATTAATTGGCTCTTTAAGAAGGGAAATAACATCTAGAGCTAAGTCGCCAACGCAAAGAATTTTTTTCATTTACAACGCCACCGCGATATCTGCGGCTAATGCGCAGTTTGATTTGATAATTTCAGTGTTGATTGCAAGGGATTCACCATTACTTGCAGTGTGGAAATGTTCGAGCAAAAACGGAGTTACATATTTTCCTTCAATGCCTTCACTTGCAGCGTTTGCAAGGCCCGAAGCCAAAATCTCATCGTGGCGAGCTTTGTCCATCTCTTTTTCAACAGGATTAGTAACTATCAATGCATGGTTAGAAGTATGAATCGCTTTACGGGCTTTGATAATCGCGGCGATCTCTTCGGCAGAATCAACGCGATGTTCAATCTCAAATCCAGAATCAGTGAGATAGAAACCTGGGAAGCGGTTGGTTTTATATCCAACAACACCGATTGCCAAAGTTTCAAGGCGCTCTAATGTGGCATGCACGTCGAGGATTGATTTAACTCCGGCACAAACAACGGTCATATCTAACTGAGAAAGTGCGGTTAAGTCGGCAGACTCATCATAAGTTTCGTTAGCACCACGGTGTACACCACCAAGACCACCTGTTGCAAAAACTTTGATTCCGGCAAAGGCTGCGATGTGAGCAGTGGCTGCAACGGTTGTTGCCGCGCTCTTTCCAAGTGCAACAATAATTGCTAAATCGCGGCTAGATGCTTTATAAATATCATCACGGTTAGCAATAGCTTCAAGCTCTGTAGCTTCAAGGCCAATATGGATCACTCCATCTAAAACAGCGATAGTTGCAGGAACGGCGCCGTGCTGGCGAATGATTCGTTCGCACTCCTGGGCAACTTCAAGATTTGATGGCCGCGGAAGGCCGTGGCTAATAATCGTAGACTCGAGAGCAACAATGGGCTTACCTGAGGCCATGGCCTCAGATACTTCAGCTGAATATTTGATTGCGCTGTTCATGGGTCAACCTTAGCCGATGAAAGTGAGAAGATATGAAGGTGCATTTGTCGCAGATAACGCCATCGATCTTTTCATCCTTGGGTTTAACGACTTCTGAAGACTTCTTATCAGTTGGCCAATCTCCCAGTGGACGCGAACTCCTATTTCTCATCGATGGATTTGGCGCCGATGTTGTTAATAAGTATCGCGATTCAATGCCAACTATTGCGCGACTCACAAATTTTGCAACTATTCAGACCTCATTTCCCTCCACAACGGCAACTTCACTTGCAACGTTAACAACGGGAACCATGCCTGGCGTACATGGAATGTTGGGCTATACAGTTCAAGTTCCACGAAGCGGTGGTCGAATTCTCAATGCCCTTAAATGGGATGAGCGCGTTGATCCAAACAATTGGCAGCCCGTTCCAACTTTGTTTGAACGTGCAGTTGCGGAAAACATTAATGTCACACATGTTGCTGCAAAGCGTTACGAGAACTCTGGTTTTACGCGCGCGGTATTTCGTGGGGCACAATATAAAGGTGCCAATGTCGCAACTGATTTAATCGCTGAAACTAAAGCTGCACTTCATAAGACGCCTTCATTTGTTTACCTTTACGTAAATGATTTAGATTCTGCAGGTCATAGCGATGGTGTTGGAAGTGATAAATGGCTTGCAGCACTCACTATGATTGATCAATTATTTGCTAACCTACTGAAAGAGATGCCACAAGGAACTCGCATCTGGCTAACTTCTGATCATGGAATGATTAATGTGAAGGAAAAAATAATTATTGGTCAAGACAATCCATTGCTGGAATGTGTAGCGGTAATCGGCGGTGAACCCCGTGCCCGTCACCTTTATCTGGCACCTGAGCTAGATAGTTCGGCGGCACGGTTAGAAGTTGCCAGTAAATGGGCGGAGTTTTTAGGTAGTCGAGCAACGATAGTCACGCGCGAAAGTGCAATAGAAACTAATCTCTTTGGAAACGAAGTTACCGCTGATTCAATTGATCGAATGGGCGAAATAATTGCAATTGCCCAAGAAGGTGTTGTGTTACTTGATCCAGCGCGTGCTGAAAAAGAGGGCGAAATGATTGGCCATCATGGCGGAAACAGCGAGATTGAATCTCAGGTTGGATTACTAACTACAACGCTAAGTTAAAGCCACTTCTCTTTTTTAAATCTATAGAGAAGTCCCAAACTAAAAGTAGTGACGACGCCTAGAACGAGAAAGTACCCATATCTCCAATGAAGTTCGGGCATGTTGTCAAAGTTCATTCCGTAGATTCCGGCAACCATCGTGGGCCCTGCAGCCAGTGCGACCCAGGCAGAAATCTTGCGAACATCTTCATTTTGTCGTACTTGGATGTGGGCAAGATCGGCTTGCAAGGCTGAAGTTAGAAGTGAATCCATACCTGAGGCATGCTCACAAGCGCGTTGTAAATGGTCGAGAGTGTCTCGAAAGAAAGGCTTCAATGCATCAGGAGTTTCCTGATAAGTCTCAGAAACTAATTTTTGGAGTGGGAGAATCAAAGGCTCAATTGCGTGGCGATATTCGATAATTTCTCGCTTTAAGAAGTAGATGTCCTGTGAAAATGTCTGTCTCGTTCCTCCGAAAACTTTATTTTCAAGTTGAATTACATCGTTTTCGAGCTCAGCTGCAATGGTCGTGTAACCATCAATTACTCGGTCAACAACTGCGTGCAAAACTGCTGAAGGTCCTTGAGCAAGAAAATCTGGTTTCGCCTCAATCTCATGCCGTACGGATGCAAGGGGAGAACCTTCTCCATGTCGAACGATGACAA
The DNA here is from genome assembly GCA_037138575.1 of Actinomycetes bacterium. GTDB lineage: Bacteria > Actinomycetota > Actinomycetes > Nanopelagicales > Nanopelagicaceae > Planktophila. Next base: position 3,721 of record JBAXIC010000045.1, on the reverse strand, counting down.
TAAAGTGCGGATCTACAAAGCACATTAATTCACCGGTTGTGATCTCACTTCGAGACTCGTTATAAAAAACCGTCTTTAGAACAAAGAAGGTCAGCCCACCGTACTCTTCAATTTTTGGACGTTGCTGGGCTGTTACTGCATCTTCGACAGCTAGCGGATGAAAGTTGAGTTCACCAACAATATGATCAAACTCTTCTTGAGTCGGACTGGCTAAACCAACCCAGACAAATCCACCATCTTTACGAGCTTCATCTACAAAGTCAGATATGTCGCCAGAATCTTTAACGCGGATTCCATTTTGGTAAAGAGCGGAATCAACAATCATCTTTTATTGATCTTCAGTTGGTTTGATGCCGAACATAATTTCATCCCAACTCGGAACTTTTGCTCTCGCAATAACTCCATCACGTGAGGCCTCATCATCTGGAACTTCACGGATAACGGCTAAGCGGGGAACATCAGGTGTACTGGTTGCCTCATCGCGTAATGAGGGGTGATTTGAATCTGAATACACCAGGCCTGGAGTTGGCATTTGGCGCGCAGGTGGTTCATCACCCATCATCCAACGTGCATTTTCATCCATTGATGCAAGCGTGCGACGAGTGGTATCAAAGTTCCATTGAGCTATTCCAACACCGTTGGCATTTGGATAGTGGAGTTCGACGGTCCATGTTCCATCTTCATGGCGCCATGTATTCCATGACAGGTCGGCAAGATCGATATTTCGTGGAGACAATCGCGAAAGAACTACACCCAAAAGAGTGACGGGATCACGACCGCCTTCTTTTCTCACTGAAACCTGCTGAGCCTGGTCAATAATGTAAACGCGTTCTTGCAAGATCGGACCAGAAAAACGCTCAATCTTTTCAATCGCAATATTATTTTCGCGAGCTAACTCTTCAGCAAGTTCACCGGCACGCAATCGTCGTTGAATTTCCTTAATCGAAATCGTTTCAACTTCTTGTGCAGGTACTGCACTCAGGCGAGGTTGATTAACGGTAGCTTTTAATGTGTCACTTATGCGAACTGTGAATTGATTTCCATCATTGTCGTGAAGTGACAAATGGGTGCCGTCATCGCTCTTGCCATTTAATCGAAGCTCAGTCACGGTTCAGAGAGTAATGGATGAGCCCCTTATATACGCGAAAGTAGGGCAGTGTGGCTAGTAGTGCCGCACACATAAAACCCAGTGGGACCCAAAATGCTGTTCGGGCACCATAGTTATCGATTACCCAACCGCCGAGGGCACTTGAAAGCGCACCGCCTAGCGGCATTCCAGCTACAACCCAAGTAAATGATTCGGTGATCTGCTCACTAGGCACAGCTTCTTGCACGATTCCATATGCATTAACCACAAGAGGCGCGATTGCGAAACCATTTAAGAAAAGGGCAATCGCTAACCAAAATATTGAGTGCACAAAGATAAATGGAATCGAGAGAATGGTAAGAGAAACCAGAAAAACGAGGAAGCGTGACGCGTAACTAACTTTCCATTTGATTAATCCATTAATAAGAGCCATGACCGCACTTCCGCATGCCCAAAGTCCAAGTAGTAAACCCGACTGCGCTTTATGACCTTGGCTCTGTGAGAATCCTACGACAACAATCGAAATTGCACCAAAAAATCCACCAGTAAAAGTAGTCGCAAGTGCAACGGCCTGAACTACGGGTAGGCCAATTACTGGAGGGTGCGGATCTTTAGTTCGCTTTGGCGATGGGGGAGGTTCAGTTGCGCGTTGCATTGCAAAGAGCGGCATGCCGATTGACATCAAAATCATCCCAGCGATTAAACCAGCGGCAGGTGCAATAGATGTTGCAAAAGCCGTTGCAGTGATTGGGCCGATGATAAAGACAATCTCATCCATAAGTGCTTCATAGGAATATGCCGTATTAACTAAATGCTTATCGCTCTCATCTTCAGCCGTTGATGTCTTATCTGGGCTAAGAACATGCAGCCATCTGCGCCGAACCAAACCACCAGCATTTACTGAACTTAGTTCGGCGAAGATGATTGAAACAAACCAAGTCCACACAGGTGCATGGTTCATAACCAATGCAATAAATAGTGAAAGCCCCGCAATTTTTAATGGAACAACGCGCATGAGCATTTTACGCTGACCAATTTGATCCGAGAGCCTTGACCAATAAGGAGTTGAGAGCGAGATAACAATTGATGCAACAGCGCTTAGAGCTCCAGCTAGAGCGTATGAATCGCTAACAGCGACAACAATAAAGATCAGGGCAAGGGAATCCATTGAGATTGGCATACGCCCGATAAGGGCTGGAATTGAAAACTTCATCGCCCCCGGAGTGCGAAATAAGGTTGTATATGCCGAGAACATGTCGCTCAGTCTAGGTCAGGGTTAAGATGTGCAGGTGGGTATTAATGATGAACTCTTAGAGCTAGCGCTAACTATCGCCAAGCAGGCTGGTCAACTTTTAATTGACCGACCTGCATCTTGGGATTTAACTTTTAAATCGACTGCTATTGATATTGCGACACAAATGGATATAGCAAGTGAAAAACTTATAGTTAACGCAATTCTTACCGCTCGCCCCGATGATGGAATCATTGGTGAAGAAGGTGCGGATCGAGAAAGTACCTCGGGTTACACATGGGTGATTGATCCAGTGGATGGAACCGTTAATTATTTTTATGGACTACCTGGCTGGAATATCAGCATTGCAGTCAAAGATCAACACGGAACCGTTGCAGGTGTAGTTCATGCGCCAACAATTGCTTCGACATGGCATGCAACTCGTGGGGGTGGAGCATTCCTCAACGGTGTTTCTATCGCATGCAATGAGCCAATCGAATTAAATCGCGCACTCATTTCTACGGGCTTTGCATATGATGTAAATGATCGAGGAAATCAATTAGATCTAGTCAATCAACTACTTCCGCAAATCCGTGATATTCGCCGAATGGGCGCTGCAGCCACTGATCTCTGCTTTGTCGCTTCAGGAATCGTTGATGGATATGTTGAAACAGGTCTAAAGGAGTGGGATTTGGCGGCAGGGGCTTTAATCGCCACTGAAGCTGGGGCTACCGTAACCACGCACACATGGCGGGGAATGGAGCTAACAGTGGCCGGGGGCAGTCAGCTTCATAGCCAAATCATGCGGGAGATTCCAGCCTAGGCTGACTCGATTTACGCTCAGAGGCCCATCTGTGGCAAGATACGCAGTCTGCACCTGCCAAAGCCGGTGCTTAATAGATGAAGATAAAAAAGGACGAATTCCATGAACATTCTTGACGCCGTAGATGCAGCTTCGCTGCGCAAAGACATCCCACAGTTTCGTGCTGGCGATGAGCTCAAGATCCACGTTCGTGTTATCGAAGGTAGCAAGAGCCGCCTTCAGGTATTCCAAGGAATCGTTATGCGTCGTCAAGGCGATGGAGTTCGCGAAACATTTACTGTTCGTAAAATTTCTTACGGCGTTGGCGTAGAGCGCACATTCCCAGTTCACACACCAGTTATTGAAAAGATTGAGTTAGTTAAGAAGGGCGATGTACGTCGCGCCAAGCTTTACTACCTACGCGACCTACGCGGTAAGGCTGCAAAGATTCGCGAAAAGCGCGATGGCATCGAAGGTTACGGCGATGGAATTCTTTCTACACCAGCGCCCGAACCAATCATCGAGCCTGTGGTGTCCGAGGTTCCAGCTGAAGTTGTGGCTACAGATGTTGTGGTTGAAGCGCCAGTTGTTGAAACCGCAG
>JBAXIC010000044.1:0-9361 GCA_037138575.1 Actinomycetes bacterium | reverse complement strand
GATCAGTGACTGATGTTGGGACATAATGAAAAGCTGCGCTTATCTTTGAAATATCTGTGCCTGAAAGCTTGGCCCAAGCTAGGCGATACATGGCTAACTGCACAGCAGCAGATGAATCCAGTTTGGTTGAACCAGTTTTCCAGTCGACTACTTCGAATCCATCGGCCGTTGCATAGACGGCATCGATTCTGCCGCGCACCAAGATTCCACCGATAGTAGTTTCAAAGGGAACTTCAACTCGTACCGGAGCGCGGTGGGCATATTCACTAGCCAGCCAAGCCTTTTTAAGATCCTCTAACTTTGAATCTTCTTCTAAGGGATCTAAGTAATCCAAGTACTCATCGCCAAATAATGTAGCCGCATCAGTAAATTGACGCTCTACCCATAAGTGGAATGCGGTGCCGCGACGAGAGTATTGATCTTGTCCGCGTGGCATTGGTCGACGAATATTGAGCGCAAGCTCTTGTGCATCTTTATGCAGGGCAACCAAAGTAGAGGTTGAAAGACGCGGTGGCAGAGCAACGCGAATGGTTTCATCTCTTTGCTTCTGAACTTCATTAATGAGAGCTTGCGCATCTGCAATCCAGGAATCAACTTCAAGATTGGAAGTTAGTTGTAAAGAATGTGGCTGCGCTGCTTCAACCAACTGCACCGCTTCATCGAACTCTGCACGTCTTGCTCCTAATGCATCACGTGGCCACTGTCCTCGTAGCGGGTTTTGCGTCGCAGGGTTTTCGGCTTGATCATCAGGCGCCGGTGCTTCACTCATCAATATGCCACCAAGGTCTTGTGCAACTTGAGCGATCATTAAGAAAATCTCACTTGGATCTACTGAGTTTGTACCATCACGCCACCAAGAGGTGGTACAGAGAAGATGAGATTTGGCGCGCGTTACCGCAACGTATGCAAGTCGCATCTCTTCGCGCATTCGCATCTCTTCATTACAGCGCTTGCCAAAAGCTTCAATGGCCTTTGAGGCTTCACTGTTCTTTGTTATTCCTTGGAAAGAAAACTCAGGAAGTTCATGTGCATCACCGCGCAAAGCAAATGGCACATGTTTTTCGTTTTTCAACCAGTTGTCAGATTCGCCTTTATTGATGCCAGGAAAGGTTCCTTCAGCTAACCCAGGTACAGCTACAACATCCCATTCAGCGCCTTTTGCCATGTGAACAGTCAAAATCTGTACGACATCGCTGCGTACTTCAGGAGCACCCGCTTTTAATCCACCCTCTTGATCGGCCGCGACATCGAGCCAGTTGAGAAAGGCAGTAATTGTGCCCCCGCTTCTTTCAAACTTGGCCGCCTCATCTAAGAAGCGATCTAAGTGACGTCTGCCAGATTGGGAACCATCGCGCAAAGTTATTTCACTCTCAAGAGTTAAATAATTTTCGATTTCGCAGATTAAATCTGTAATCTGACCTCCAGCGCGTGAACGAAGTCGACGAAGATCCGCAGCAAATCTCACTAAGCGCTGATATCCAATATCACTAAATCCAAATCTCTTTGCATCGGCAATTTCATCTAAAGCATCGATAATCGATCCAGCAAATTGATCATCGGCCTCTAACTGATCTGGATTGCCAGCAGCAATCTTTTTGATAAATGATCTTGAATCTGCATGAATTGATTTTGCTCGCTCCTTGGAAAATGCCCCAAGCGCTGCAATATCTTTAGGCCCAAGATTAATTCGCGGGCCGGTTAAATGACGCATCAAGGCAGAGCCCGCATCTGGATTTGTAATCACTTTAAGCATTGTGACTACATCTGCAACCTCTGGAATTTGAATGAGGCCTCCGATACCGATTACTTCTACGGGTAAAGAGAGTGCATGAAGTGCGCCTTCAATCGCGGTGATCTGTGAACGTTTGCGAACTAGAACTGCCGCCGTCTTGCCAGACTCTGGGCTCCAATTCTTGGCAATATATTCACCGACTGCTTGAGCCTCAGCGTCAATTGTTTCAAAGATTCCATATGCCACTTCACCGACGCCGGCATTAGGACGTGCTTCAAGTTCTACAACTTGCTGTCCCCCATTGGATTTAATCTCTTCACTAATACGGTTGGCTACCGCCAAGATCATTGCATCATTGCGAAAAGTTGTTGGCAGTGAAAACTGAGGCTTTCCTCTTTGTTGTTCGCCTTTTGGAAAATACTGAGCAAATGAGACCATAGTGCCGGCTGAAGCTCCGCGCCAGGTGTAAATAGCCTGCGATGGGTCTCCCACTGCCATAACTGGATGGCCCGCACCATAGAGCGCGGAGAGCATTCGAACTTGGGATTGTGACGTATCTTGATATTCATCGAGTAAAACAACTTTATATTTTCCGCGCTCTAATACTGCGACATCTTCAAAATTCTGGGCGATGTCGGCTGCCAAAGACATTTGATCATCAAATGAAAACTCTCCGGCATCATGGCGTCTTTTCATAAACTCTTCAACCATTGGAAGCAATGCATTTCGTTGGTTCATGGCTTGAGCTACTTTTCGAACTTCATCATTGAGCCCACCGAAAAGACCCGCTAATTTTTCTAGAACCTCATTATCGATTCTTATAATCTCTTGCGCTTTAACTTGGTGCTCAAGCATTAATTTAGAAAGACCAAGAAGATCTTTTATGACGGTGCTGACCGCGCTTTGGTTTCGATACTCTTGATCCGGCCAATTTTGGACGACATCTGAAGCCATTTGCCACATTGCAGCATCACCCAACGGTTCGGCATCGGCATCTTTTCCGCAGCGGATTGCATGCTCACTGAGCAATTTGCCGGCGTATGAGTGATAGGTGGTCACAGATGTTGCAGTAGATGTAATGTGTGCAAACTCTGGAAGTGATGCTAATTGACGAAGGCGCTTACGAATTCGAATCGATAATTCACCAGCAGCTTTGCGTGTAAAAGTTAGACCCAAAATTTGATCGGGATTTACTAAGCCATTTGCTACTAGGTATAAAACGCGATTGCTCATCGTTTCAGTTTTGCCAGAACCTGCGCCAGCAATAACTACCGATGGCTCTAAAGCACTACTTATAATCTCTGATTGGTGCCTAGTTATTCCTTTAATCTGTGAACCAAATTTAGGATGCGCTTGTAGTTTGGCGATGATCTCTTCAGGTGTATATCGTGCTTCAATCATTTGTCGATCACCGTCCGTCCATCATTTTGAACGGGGCAGGAAGAGCGCACAGGGCAGCCTTTACAGCGCTTATTTACTGTGGCAAAGAAAGTAGCAGCGCCCATTCCTTCAGCGACTTCATTGAGCTTAATTATGTGGGCTTGCGTATCAATGGGTGGCTGCGGACGTTGTGAAGCCTCTTTTGGTTTTGTTCCTAAGTAAACAAGCTCTGCGCCAGCGCTTTTGGTACCTTCAGTAAATCCACCCTCTGCAACAGCTACTTGATACGTCTTCAACTGCAGATTCTCTTTGGCCTCATCATAGGTTATAGCTTTAGAGCTAGTTTTAAAATCAATTACAAATAGTGAACCATCGGCCTCAACTTCGAGGCGATCAATACTTCCGCGAATTCGAGCACGGCCAAGGGCAACATCAAATCTTACTTCGACACCAGCAACAGTACGGCTACTCTTTTTATGATAATTAACAAATCGATCAAGCATGACAACTGCTTTTTCTAACTGTGTAGCACTCACCCATCCAGTGTTGGTATCAATGAGCTTCCAAGAACTTTCAAGATTTGAAATTAATTGCTCTTTGGTGATTCCATCTTCTTCAATCATTTTTGCTGCAAAAGCATGTATCGCTGATCCCAAAACTTGTGCTGCGCTATCGCCATCGGTTCCACCATTATTTTGCAGCAACCACTTAACGCCGCACTCTTCAAATATCTCAATTCCGCTGGGAGAGACAGGAACTTCTTTATCGGCATCAACGATAGGTAAATCAGTACTTAATGCAACCGATCCAACCCATTGAGCTGGATCTGCCAAATACATACCTGCATCGCTCATGGATTTCAGAAGCTCAGCAGCCACTTGAGCATTTTCGCCATTTAATTGCGACCGTAGCTCGGCAACCAAGGCTGGCGCAGTTATTGGGCGCGGGACTTCTGTAACTACTGGCTCCTCTAAATCGCCACCATTTACTAAAAGTTCGGCGCTTTCAAAAAACTGCGAAGGTTCTTCATCATCTCGCGCAACAGAAGTGATGAAAAGTGAGGATTTTGCACGGGTTAAAGCCACATGAAACAAACGCTCTTCATCTTGTAAAAGGCCACTTGCTGCAATGACATCTAATTGATCGCGCGCAATATCAGGGTTTCGCAGACCTTCGACTAATCGCTCAGCCCCTAAGAGTGATGAGCGTTGCTTTAAATTTGGCCATGTTCCTTCTTGCAATCCCGCGACAGCAACTAGATCCCATTGGCGACCTTTTGCACTGTGTACCGTCAAAATCTCAACAAAATCAGGTCGAACACCTTTGGCGGTAATAACATCGCCAGCAATATCTTCCGTAGCAATCTCGGCGATAAATGCACCAGGACCTGATAGCGGGAAGCGTTCAGAGTATCTGGCAGCGCTTTCAAATAACTGCATCATTGCATCAAGATCTCGATCAGCTGCTGCTCCGCGCACTCCAGGACGCAGCGCTTGATTGCGCCAAGTTGTAGAAAGTTTCTGCCCATCACTAGCAACGGCGTTGTCCCAAATCTGCCACAAGAGTTCGTCGGCCATTGAGTTTTTACTTCGTACCGCCGAACGTGCCTTACTTAGAAGTTCGTGGACACGGATAATTTCTTGTGCGCCTTCGATAAATATTTCCCCGGTATCAACTGCATCAATGAGTAGTTGAGTACCAGTTCTATCATCTCCATCGGGCCTTGCCGCAATCATGGCTCGTCTAATCCTTCGCAAGGAAATCGAATCAGCCCCACCAAATTCACTCATGAGCAAACGTTCGGCAGTATCAAAGTTGAGTGGTTGTTGCTTGAGCGCGACTCGTGCCAATAGAAGGAACGGTGCGATCGAAGGATTGCCACCTAGCGCGGTGAGCTCGGATGCAACTGGAATTCCAACTTGTGAAAAAGCCCGGCGTAATGCAGATGCCTGCATACCAGGACTACGTAAAATCACTGCCATATCGTTGTAAGAAATACCGTCTCGCAGATGAGCACTTCGAAATTGATGCGCAATAAAGGCGGCTTCTTCGGCCCCTGATCTAAAGCGATGTGCTTGCACTTGACCCAAATTTTCATTGCCACAGCTGCGTTTGCGAGCTACCTGCGAACCCTTCATGCTCTTGGCAAAGTTCAAACCAAGCTCAAAGATAGAAGATGCATTTCGATATGACGTATTGAGAACTATCTCTTTAGCGCGATATGGATCGAGAGCTGCCGATAGACCATCGGGATCTGCGCCACGGAATCGACCCACTGCACTATCAGCATCGGCGCAGATAATTACATCGCTGCCAGTGAGCATCGCTAATAATGCACGTTGGGCAGGATCACTTTCTTGAAACTCATCGACCATGATGGTTGTAAAACGCGTACGCATGGCTGTTAAAACTTCGGGATTATTGTGAAGATGAATTGCTGCCCGTGAAACTAATTCAGAAGGATCGATACGTAATTTGGAGTCAGCAGGACCACTCTCTCGTAAATACATAACATCTAAATATCGTTCCCAAAACTTTGCTGCCGCTGGCCAGAATTTCTCACCACTTTCACGGCCGAGTTTTTCTAATTCAGTAGGCCCGATACCACGTTCGGATGCTCGTAAAATTAGATCACGTAGTTCGCGGGCAAAACCATTTGTTGTAAGTGCTGCGTGAAGTTCTGGGGGCCATTCGCGATTATTTGCAGCTATATCGCCCTGTAATAAATCTTTAATAAAACTCTCTTGTTCGGGACCACTGAACAAAATCGGTTCAGGATCATCCTTAGCTTTCATTTTAATTATTGAAAAAGCTAGAGAGTGAAAAGTCCGTGCCAAGGGTTCGTACATTGTTTTGGTTGTGCGAAGCGCGATTGCATCGCGTAGTTCTGATGCGCGTTCGCGTCCGAATGTAAGAAGCAAAATTGAATCAGGGTTTTGTCCATCGGCGATACGTGACAATGCCGCTTCAACTAATACCGATGTTTTACCTGTACCCGGACCGCCTTGTATTACTAAGGGGCAGTTACGGTGAGTAACGGCAGCCAACTGATCAGGAGAAAGGGCAGGCGCAACCTTCGAGGCGCTAGGCGCAACGAGGGTAAAGGGCTGCTTACTCACAGTGGTTATTCAACCCTAGAGGGCTGACTAAACCGGCTTTAAACGTTGAGGTTGGCCTTCTTCTGGCGGGCAGTTGTACGGGCACGCTCGTCACCATCTAGGACAACCTTGCGGATGCGAACAACGGCTGGCGTGACTTCTACGCACTCATCTTCGCGGCAGAACTCAAGGGCACCTTCCATGTTGAGCTTCTTAGGCGGAATCAAACGCTCTGATTCATCCGTACCTGAAGCGCGCATGTTAGTAAGTTTCTTTTCGCGAACACAGTTAACATCCATGTCATCGCTACGAGAGTTCTCGCCAATGACCATACCTTCGTAAACCTCATCGCCTGGTTCGACGAATATAGTTCCGCGATCTTGTGTTCCATAAAGAGCGTAAGAAGTAACTGTTCCCATACGGTCTGAAACAAGTGAACCAGTTCCGCGTGTACGGATATCGCCATACCAAGGTTCGTAACCATCAAATACGTGGTGTAGTAAACCGGTTCCGCGAGTTTCAGTTAAGAACTCAGTACGGAAACCAATAAGTCCACGTGAAGGAACCTTGTAGTCAAGGCGGATCCAACCAGTTCCGTGATTAACCATTTGTTCCATACGGCCCTTACGAAGCGCCATCAACTGAGTAAGAACGCCTAAGTATTCTTCAGGTGCATCAATTGTTAAACGCTCCATCGGTTCGTGAATTTTTCCGTCAATTTTCTTAATAACTACCTGTGGCTTACCAACAGTTAGTTCAAAGCCTTCACGTTTCATGATTTCAACAAGCACAGCAAGCTGAAGTTCTCCGCGACCTTGAACTTCCCATGTATCAGGACGTTCGGTATTTAGTACACGCAATGAAACGTTACCAACGAGCTCGGCATCAAGACGGCCCTTAACTTGGCGCGCAGTAAGAAGTTTTCCACTCTTGCCAGCAAGAGGGGATGTATTAATACCGATAGTCATAGAAATTGATGGTTCATCAACGATGATTAACGGCAAAGCATGTGGGTTTTCATTATCGGCCAAAGTTTCGCCCAAAGTAATAGTTTCAATACCTGCAACGGCGATGATGTCACCTGGGTGAGCTTCAAGAGTTGGTACACGATCAAGGGCCTCAGTAATCAGAAGCTCTGAAATCTTTACTCGCTCCATAGTTCCATCGGTCTTAATCCAAGTAACTGATTGACCTTTTTTAATAACACCTTCGCGAACGCGACATAGTGCTAAACGTCCAAGGAATGGTGAAGAGTCAAGGTTAGTTACGTGCGCCTGCAATGGCGCACCTTCGTGATAAACAGGAGCTGGAATTGCAGAGAAGATTGTGTCGAACAAAACGTCGAGGTTTTCTTCTTCTGGCATTCCGCCATCGGCTGGACGCTTCAATGATGCACGACCAGCTTTTGCTGATGCGTAAACAACTGGAAATTCAATCTGTGATTCAGTTGCATCTAGATCTAAGAAAAGTTCATAGGCTTCGTCTACAACTTCAGCGATACGTGAATCGGGACGGTCAACTTTGTTGATCAACAAGATAACTGGAAGATTCTTTTCTAGCGCTTTACGCAAAACGAAACGGGTCTGAGGAAGTGGGCCTTCTGATGCGTCCACTAACAAGATAACGCCATCAACCATTTCAAGGCCGCGTTCAACTTCGCCACCAAAGTCGGCGTGGCCTGGAGTATCAATAATGTTAACGATTGTGTCGCCGCGCTTTACCGCAGTGTTCTTAGCAAGAATCGTAATTCCCTTTTCGCGCTCTAGATCCATTGAATCCATCATGCGATCCTGGCTATCGTCCTGCTTCTTATAAGCTGCAAATGCTCCGGACTGCCACAGCATTGCATCAACGAGAGTTGTTTTACCGTGGTCCACGTGAGCAATGATCGCTACGTTGCGAAGATTTTCGCGCTTTTTAATAGGCAGGTCTTTTAGATGTTCTTGAGTCTTGGCCACGAAAACTACTTTCCTTAGGAAGCTAGCCGATATTAGGCCTTGCCTCTATCCAACGATTGGGCATATCTGAAGCCAGTTCAACGGCCGCACATGCCCAATCGTACCTTTGGTGGTGGATATGAGGAAATCAAGCGCTTTAACTAAGCCTGATTTATAGCTATAAAGCCAGACGTGCCGTTGTAATTGCACTCTTTAGTAGTAATTCAGCGGCAGTTTGTGCATTTGTTAACGCTAAGCGAGCTGCAGTTGAATCAGTGAGATTCTTCGCGATAAATGGTTGAGCGGCAGTTGTAAATACCGCGTTGGCTGCAGTGGTTGCGGTTTTGTATGCAGTTTTTGCTGTGCTCTTTTGAAGTGGGGTTGAAGCGACATTTGTTAAAACCGCATTAAGGGTAGTTTTTGCAGCTGCAACGGCTGTATTTAAAGTTGTTTGCAATGGAGTTATCGCATTCTTACATGCAAGCTCACTGGCAACTTTGGCAGCGTTGAAAGTAACAACGGCCTTTGCAGTGCTTGTGTCATAAGTTGCAATAGCAGTTGTTAATACAGTTAAAGCAGCGGTTGCCGCAGGAGTGTTCTTAGCCTTTAGAGATTTCTGAACTTTCTGCGCGTCGCGAACAACAGTTGAGTGCTTCTTATTTGAATTCTCTTCGTCATCATGTGAAATCTGTGCACCCTTTGAGTTGCAAGACTTTAACGCTTTTTGAGTGATGCTCTCGCTGCTTCCAGAGCTTTCATTATCTGCATACGCACTAACTGCAAGCAGATTTGTTGAGATTAAAACGCTTACTGCGACTGTTGCTAGTTTGTGTGAATTGCGCATTTGAAACTCCTTATTAGTGGTTCGAATAAGGCAATTAAAAAGCGTGCGCTTGTGGAATACAGGTAGGAAACTTGCGAAAACTATGTGATTAAGCCAGCAGTTGGTGCAGGGGTTGCACCTCTTTGACTAAATCTTCTTCTTATAGCCAGTAGGGCAAAGCGGTTTTACTGCTGTAATTCTCTTGGTCACTTTCCCTTTAATGCAGGTAATAGTTTTTATCTTGCTTGCCGCGGCTTTATCTGCTGCGGCCTTTGCTTCGGCATCTTGTATGGCCTTTAGTTCGGCTGCGGCTTTATCAGCTGCTGCTTTTACTTCAGCTTCTTGCTTAGCCTTTAGATCTGCTGCGGCTTTATCAGCTGCTGCTTTTACT
>JBAXIC010000043.1:0-10065 GCA_037138575.1 Actinomycetes bacterium | reverse complement strand
ATCTTTAGCAAGAATCCATGGCTCTTTCTCAGTTACGTAGCCATTTACTTTCTTGCAGAAATCCATAATTGCAAGGATTCCACCTTGAAAATCTAATTCGCAGATAGCTGCATCAGCCTTTGTAACCGCATCTTTGAGCGCGCTTTCAAGGCTCGCATCAACGCTCTTTGCCGGCAATAGTCCACCGCAGTATTTTTCAATCATTGCAGCTGATCGTGATGCCAAGTTGCCGAAATCATTTGCTAATTCCGAGGTATATCGAGCGCTCATGTCTTCCCAAGAAAATGAACCATCGGTACCAAAAGGAATCGCGCGCAAGAAGTAATAACGGAATGCATCGACACCAAAGTGGTCTGTGATGTCCTTTGGCGCGATTCCAGTTAACTTGCTCTTGCTCATTTTTTCACCGCCTACAAGTAGCCAGCCATGTGCAAAAACCTTCTTAGGCACGGCAAGTCCAGCGGCCATTAGCATCGCGGGCCAAATAACTGCATGGAAGCGCAAAATATCTTTACCTACTAAGTGAACGTCGGCTGGCCACGTTTGTTCAAACTTCTTGCCGCCTTCTGAATCTGGTGCATCGGTAAGACCAACTGCAGTTGCATAGTTAAGCAAAGCATCAAACCAGACATAAACGACTTGCTCAGTATCCCAAGGAACTGGAATTCCCCAATCAAATGTAGAGCGCGAAATTGAAAGATCGGTTACGCCACCTTCAAGAAAAGAAACAACTTCATTGCGCGCACTTTCGGGCTGGCAAGCTTCTGGATTATTCCGATAGTGCTCAAGTAATGGTTCAACGAAGGCAGATAATTTAAAAAACCAGTTATTTTCATCGACAAATTCAATTGGCTTGCTATGAATTGGACAGCATTTCTTGCCATCGATATCAATTAGATCCCCTGGAAGTTTGAACTCTTCACATCCAACACAGTAAGGGCCTTCATATTTACCCGCGTAGATATGGCCAGAATCTTTAAGTGATTGTAAAAACTTTTGCACGCGCTCGGTATGGCGCAATTCAGTTGTGCGAATAAAGTCATCATTTGCAATGTTGAGCGCCTGCCAATTGGGCTTCCATGATTCTTGAACTAAGTGATCTACCCAGGCCTGCGGGGCAACGTTATTTTGTTCGGCAGTACGCATAACTTTTTGGCCATGCTCGTCAGTGCCAGTTAGGAACCACACTGATTCACCCTTTTGACGGTGCCATCGAGTCAAGACATCGCCAGCTACCGTTGTGTAGGCATGGCCAATGTGAGGAGCATCGTTGACGTAATAAATCGGCGTCGTTAGATAGAAGGACTTAGTCACTTGCTCATCTTATTCGCATCGACCACTGCGGCATAAACCAGCCGCTTTGCAATTGCAAACTCTGCAGCGACTGAGGCGATTGCACCTTTTCGATCCATCCCGGCGGCTTCAAATTCACGGACGCGGGCCACCATTTCATCAGCGGTCAATGATGCTGAATCAAAGGTCGCGCCTTCGATAACCAAAGTTATTTCGCCAAGGACTTCATTCGTATCGGCCCAGGATGAAAGCTGGGATAAATCGCCGCGAATTGTTTCTTCGTAGCGCTTAGTCATTTCACGACAAATTGCACCACGTCGATTTGAGCCAAAAACAGATTGTGCATCAGAAATTGAATCCCCTAAACGGTGAGGTGCTTCAAAGAAAACCATGGTTCGCTCTTCATGACGAAGTTTTTCAAAACCTGCTAAACGTGCACCGGCGGTTCGTGGTGGGAAACCTTCAAAAGTAAATCGATCAGTTGGAAGCCCAGAGAGTGCAACAGCCATTGTTACCGCACTTGGTCCAGGAATAACGCTTACTTCTAGATCGCGTGCAATTGCTTCGCGCATTAATCGAAATCCCGGATCGCTAATTGTTGGCATACCGGCATCGGAGACAACTAAAACATGAGCCCCTAATTCAAGTTCTTGAAGAAGTTCTTGAGTTCGCTCATCTTCATTGCCTTCAAAGAAAGAAACTACTCGGCCGGTAAAAACTACTTCGAGATCTGAACAAAGACGATGAAACCTACGTGAATCCTCTGCGGCGATAATGGTGGCATCTGCAATCGCAGTTTTAAGGCGCGCACTTGCATCGGCTGGATTGCCTAGGGGGGTTGCCGCCAATATCAGAGCCATGGGCCAATCATCTCAGTAATTTCCAGTGGTTTTGCGCATACGATTGCCCACATGATTGCCGCAATCGCCCCGATTCTGATTGCGATTGCTTCCCTTGCGATTCGATTAATCAATCTGGCAACGCCAAAGGGTTTTGTATTTGACGAGGTTTATTACGTCGATGGTGCGCGCGATTTCCTTAAATACGGCGTTGAAGTAACAGGTAGCAAACCAGAGTTTATTGTGCATCCCCCAGTTGGAAAATGGCTGATTGCTTCAGGAATCAAACTCTTTGGTGATAATGAATTTGGCTGGAGATTTGCGACAGCTATTTTTGGGACTCTTCTCATCTTACTTTTTGCCCGTCTGGTTCATGTTCTTTTCTACTCTCCACTATTAACCGCTCTCGGAGCTTTTTTAATGGCCTGCGATGGCTTGGTGCTTGTTCATTCGCGGACCGCACTCCTCGATCTCTTTCTAACCTTCTTTGTCTTGTTAGCTGTATACCTTTGGCATCAACAACACCACTGGTTGGCGGCATTTGCAATTGGTTTAGCACTTGGAACTAAATGGAGCGCAATTTATTACTTAGCGGTATTTCTCTTCATTTCCCTATACAGAATTTTTTCAGATCACCCTTCAAGGAAGTTAATCCGACCAGCAATTACCAAGTTCGTGCAGTATGGATTTCTTCCCGTGCTTGTATACATCAGTACGTGGACTGGTTGGTTCATTAGTAATCGTGGATGGGATCGCCAGTGGTCATCTAATGTTTTCTCTTCTTGGATTCACTATCACTCTGAAATGCTCGGCTTTCATACTGGACTAACTGAGAAGCATTCTTATCAAGCCAACCCTTGGAGTTGGATGATTATGGGAAGACCAACTTCATTCTTTTATGACTCACCAAAAGGCTGTGGAAGTGATAGTTGTGCGGCAGAAGTTCTTGCGATTGGAACTCCACTTCTGTGGTGGGCGGGGACTATTGCTATAACAATTATTTTTGGTTTCTGGATTCGCGCTTTAGTTCTTAAGATTTCTGATCCAGCACTCAACATTATTGTTCTTGGCATTTCTGCCGGCTATCTACCTTGGTTCTTCTTTCAGAAGCGCACAGTATTCACTTTCTATGCGATTATTTTCGAACCCTTCATGGTGTTAGCAATTGTGTACTGTGGCAAGTTATTACTTGATAGTTCGCTGGCTTCTGGAATCTCTCAAGCGCTTGTGGCCGCTTTTGTAGTAATTATCTTTTTAAACTTTATTTATTTCTTGCCAATCTTTACCGGAGAAACCATCACATACGATGCATGGTTTGCACGCATGTGGCTTACTTCCTGGATTTAGTTATTCGTTAGATGCACGAGCTTGGTTAAGGCGTTCAACGGCTTCATCGGCAAGCTGCTGATCAAATATTTCATCACGCGATGGTGATGCTGCGGCTAAAGCTTCGCGCTCTAAACGTTCTTGTTCATCACTCCATGCACCCGGAATAGTTAGATCGATGACGCGCTTTGGAGTAATTGCTTTTGGTGCACTGACATATGTTGGTGCAGGAACTTCTGCTGGTTCCCAAGTCTGTCGAACTTGCGCGCTGCCCTTAGGCAAAATAACCACGCCCTTGAGTTCACGCTCTGATAATGGAATCCAATGTTCTTGTGAAGATTTTGGAGTTACAACTTCAGCCAAATTTGTTGCCGAAACACCGGCAGTCCGTCGGTGAAGTTGTTGAACACGACGATATTGAATCTTGTCAGCGATTGTTTGTCGGCGAACATTTGCAACATAAATTAATATTCCAGTTGCGGGAACTAATGCATACACAAAAGGCATCGTATTCATAAATCCACCTACAATGGTTGTCGTTAACGTTGAAATAAGAATGAAAAAGATAATGCGTCGGCGCATTAATAGCTGCGCAACTTTGGCTTCACGATCTAGATCGATATGAATGGCTCCGTTGCCCGATACTCCATTTGGTGATGAACTTGCTACAACGATTAGTGCACTCTTAAAACGCTCTACTGATTTTCCAGAAAACTCGTTGCGGTCATGAATCCAACGGGGTGCGAAATATGCGACCCACATTCCAATGATCGCTATATATATAAGTCCGGAAGTCATGATGCACAAAGATAAAGGAGATTACGTGTAAAACTTGGGATTTAGAGCCTACTTAACGGCAGGATTTTCCTTAACAAATACAACATGGTCTCGCCATGTTCCGCCGATATGTAAATATCTGGGCCGTTCACCCTCAAAAATATAGCCAGATTTCTCAGCTACCCGCTTCGATGCGGCATTTTCGGGCCGCACATTGATTTCAATTCTATGAAGATTTAACACAGCAAATGAGTAATCCGTAACTGCCATCACAGCCTGCGTTGTAAAACCTTTATTTGCATAGTTTTTATCGATCCAATATCCAATGTGGCCGCCACGCATCGCTCCATAAATGACACCGCCTAAAGAAATCTGACCAATTAAGTTGCGCTGATGCCAGATTGCAAACGAAAATGATCGACCCTGCCGAGCTTCGGAGTTAAGGGTCCGAACCATTTCAAAATATGAGGGCAGCTGACCGCTGTCGTGAGGCGTTCCCCCAGGAATAATGGGGATCGTGGCTTCCCATGGAGATAGCCACTCCCGATTTTCTGAGCGCACATTGTTCCACCGGCCACGATCTCGAAAACGAAGGGCTTTTATATTCAAATCTGTACTTTTAAGGAGTACTGGCCATGAATATGTCATGTGCGGATCTAAATGTATCTGCGCTCTAAAACGACCACAGTTACTTCATCTCCAGCTCTAAGTTGCGTATCAGTCTCACCCACTGCAATAAAGGCGGTCGCATCTGAGAGCGTTGAGAGTTCTTCTTGATTCATCAAAGGTGCCACGGAATTTCCATCTTCTGACAAAACAGCTCGAATATACGAACGTTTTCCTTCAGTGGATTCAATGGCCTTTTCAAGCTTTGCTTTAACACTTGGCCGATGAATCGTTGCTGCACCAAGCATTGTGCGAATCATTGGACGCACAAAAAGTTCAAAAGAGATGTATGAAGCGATTGGATCACCAGGCAAGGTCACAATCGGCGTCTTATCCGGGCCG
The DNA here is from genome assembly GCA_037138575.1 of Actinomycetes bacterium. Lineage (GTDB taxonomy): Bacteria > Actinomycetota > Actinomycetes > Nanopelagicales > Nanopelagicaceae > Planktophila. The sequence continues at coordinate 4,822 of JBAXIC010000043.1, read as the reverse complement.
ATAAGACCGTAGTTATGGCGCCCACTCATTTCGATCGCCATATCAATTGTATTAATTTCGCCCATATTCGAGAGCGTACGAGTGATTAAATCAAAAGAGTCATCTTGGCGTTCGCCGCTGATGATAATTAAATCTGCCCGAACAAGTTGATCCTCAATGAGATTTTGAAGTTGGGCTTCATCATCTGGAATCGAGTGGACTCGATATGCAACTGCTCCAACTTCGCGCACTGCCGTAGTAAGCATCCAGGAGTTAGTTTCAAACTCTTCATCATCTTTAAGAGTTTTCCCTGGTTCGACTAAGTCTGGGCCCGCCGACATAACTACTACACGCGGATGTGGCCTAGTTGGTAAGTGATCAAGACCAATTGATGCCGCAAGGCCAATCTGTGTCGAACGGATTCGACTTCCAGCTTTCATAACTAGGCGCTCACCCGCGTATATATCTTCGGCCAAAGTCGCGCCATGGGCATCTAGAAGCGGCATGTCAAAAGAATCAAGGGGTTTACAAATCGCAAGAAGTGAAGTTAAAAACTCATCGACCCGCGTGTGCTCTGCCATAATCACACCATACTTGTTGCAGTTAGTAATCTTTGGGATTTAAGCATGAAATCCTCGAAAGGAGAGCAATGAATCAGGGCACACTCAAGAAAGAGCTGCGAGATCGTTATCGCCGAGAACGAGTTCAGAAATTCATTCCCTCTAATTTCAATATGATTTTAAGAGCTCCCGAAATTATTAGTGCCAGGACAATCTGTTCATATTTTTCATATGCCGAAGAGCCCAGCACAACTGAGATTAACCTTGCATTCATAAAAGATGGTAAAAAATTATTGCTGCCACGCGTTAATGGCTCGGAGATCGAATGGGTGCAATGGAGCGGTGAGCAAAGCAAGTTGAAGATAACCAAGAAATTGACTGAGCCCACTGGTCTTGCTGTAAATGATGTAAGTGATGTTGATGTAATTGTGGTTCCGGCGCTTCGGATAGATCAAGAAGGCTATCGAATGGGTCAAGGCGGAGGTTTTTATGACCGGGCTCTGCCACTTATGCCGGGATGGAAAATCGGATTAGTTCATGCTGGTGAGTTAACGAGTGAAACTCTTCCGCGCGAAACTCACGACATCCCGCTGGATGCAGCCGCTACACCATCTTTAATTGTTCGATTTAAGCGTTAGGTAAATTGCGCGCCATTACTATTCGCTGAATTTGATTTGTACCTTCGTAGATTTGAGTTAACTTTGCATCGCGCATCATGCGCTCAACTGGATAATCTGAAACATAGCCATATCCACCCAATATCTGAACCGCATCAGTTGTAACTTTCATTGCAGTATCACTTGCAAAACACTTACTAGCTGCCGAGAAAAAGCGTAAATCTTTTTCACCACTCTCACTCTTTGATGCTGCTACATAAGTTAATTGGCGGGCCGCTTCTATATTCATCGCCATATCGGCCAACATAAATTGAACACCTTGAAAATCAAAGATCTCTTTGCCAAACTGTTTGCGCTCATGTGAATACTGAGTTGCTACATCTAAAGCCCCTTGGGCAAGGCCTAATGCCTGCGCAGCAATGGTGATGCGAGTATGGTCGAGCGTATTCATAGCTAAAGCAAAACCTTCACCAATTTCGCTAATACGGCGGTCGTCAGAGAGTTTTACATTGTCAAAATAAACTTCACGCGTCGGTGAACCTCTAAAACCCATCTTCTTTTCTGGGGCACCAAATGAAACACCTGGATCTGATTTTTCCACTACAAAGGCAGTGATTCCTTTTGACCCAAGTGCTTGATCGCCTTGAGCAATTACCGTGTAAAACTCAGATACTCCGGCATTTGAAATCCACTTCTTGCTTCCATTAAGAATCCATCCATCGCCATCTCGTTCGACTTTGGTGCGAAGTGCTGATGCATTCGAACCTGCTTCAGATTCAGAGAGGCAGTAAGAAAAGCCTTTTCCCTGTGCAAGTTGCGATAACCAGCGCTTTTTTTGTTCTTTGTTTCCACCAAGAATTAATGGCAGTGAACCAAGTTTGTTAACGGCAGGAATTAAGGAGGACGCTCCGCAAACTCTTGCAACTTCTTCAATAATTATGACCGTGGCTAACGCATCTGCGCCATCGCCACCAAACTCTGTAGGAACATGTGCTGCAGCTAATCCCGCTTTTTGAAGTGCATCGGCAGCTTCTTGCGGATAGCGATGATCTTCATCGACTGCATGGGCAAATGGTGCGATCTCTTTTTCAGCTAGTGCACGAACACTTGCACGAAGCTCTTTGTACTCACTTGGGATGTCAAATAGTTTTTCCATTAGGGTTCATTTCTATCGCGTTGGGCTAGATCTTGTAAATACTTGTTGTACTTTGCTAATTCATCTGGCTGTCCCATTGCCGCCGCACGAGCCGTGTTTTTGTCAATTCTCTTTGTTTCACGTGAGTCATCTTTGACCCAGCTGACAAATGTTGCAACGAGTGCGATAAGAATTGGAATCTCACCCATTGCCCAGCCAATTGAGCCGCCGATGCGCTGATCGGCTAATAAGTCTGGTAACCACGGGGATTTCAACGATGCAAAATAACCACCATCAAGAAGAGTGGAGGCAGACATTAGTGCCACTGAGAAAAATGCGTGGATGCTCATCGCCGCAAAGAGAATAACGATGCGTACTAAATGTGGCACACGGCGGGGATTCGGATCGATACCAATAACTACATGGAAGAAAAGAAGCCCTGCAAGCATGAAGTGAATATTCATAAACAAGTGGCCCACATGGGACTGCATCATTGAACCAAAGAGGTTTGTAAAGTAGAGAACAAAGAGAGAGCCATCAAAGAAAGCTAGAGCAACGATTGGGTTTGTATAGAAAATTGCTAGCTTGGAGTGAAGTGCTGCTAGAAGTGATCCGCGGATACCGCGCTCATCCACATTTCTGCCTTGAGGCAAAGTTCGCAAAGCTAAAGTAATTGGTGCACTAAGAATGATTCCAATCGGTGCAATCATTCCTAAAATCATATGCGCGACCATGTGATACGAAAATGCAAAGTGCGCGTACAAACCAAGTCCACCGCTTGTTGCGAAATCAATTGCTGCTATCGCAAGTGCAAAAGAAATGGTGCGTCCTACTGGCCATTTGTCTCCGCGCTTTGTAAGGACTGATACACCCTTCACATAGAGTGCAACTGCTGTTATCAAGATTCCAATCATTAATGCATCTGGTTCGTAACTAAAAAAGATTCGCGTCCAGGTCGGTGCTGGCGGAGATGAAATTCCTGCAACTGCCAACGCTGGATCAAATTTTGGACGTTCAGGTCGAAGTGGTGCTTGGTTTGAAGAAAGCCATGCGCCCATCGCAACTGTTACGACCATGACAAGGCTTTCAGCAAAGATTAATCGTGCAAAGCCCTTCCAATCTATTGAATCGCGTCGTGATAAATTCTTGCGATGCATGTACCCAATTGCGATTAAGACAATGGTGAGAGCAACTTTTCCAATTACAACAAGTGCATAAGCCGAGCTCCACGCCTCCTTGAAATCCAAGCGAGCCCAGGCGTTAACGGTTCCACTGATGACAACGGCGATAGCTGACCACAGGGCTAATTCGCTAAAGCGAGGCACTGCAATTGGGCGATCATCTGGATCAAGAATTGCCAGAGTGATTACCCCACCTACCCAGAAGGAAAGGGCAACCACATGAATTACTAAAGAGCCGATTGCTAATGCATGAGAACCACTAGAGGCTGCATGGCTTTGAAATAGTGGTGCAACTAAACCAATGAGCGTAAGAATGAGTAAGAAAATTACCGTCAAGGCTTTATTAAGCCAGATTGAAACAATGGTGACAAAGAGAGCAATGATTGTTTGAAATAATAAGTACTGGCCCAGAGTTATTTGGGTTATGAATGATCGAAGTACCGTTGTATCTAGGGCCACAGACAGAGGTTGATCAAGGATTGTTGCAAGAGTGAAAATTATGTTTCCAAGAGATCCAATTGTCCACGTCAGTGCTGAAATCCATAAAACCATACGAAGTTTTTGCGCAGAAGTTGAAAGTTTTCCATGCACATCCAGCAAGAAAAATCCCATCGCCAACAAACTTCCAACTACGGCGAAACTTCCCACCAACGATAGATATTTAAATATTGTACTTAAAGCAATCATCGGTCCCTAAATAGTTTTCGGGCATACACAGCAAGCCCAATGAAGACGAAGAATGCAATTACCAAAATAAAGATAATAAAGACATTCGTACCCCAACTGCTACTAGCCGGAGTTTGAGATTCCGTTGGAGTTGGTGATGGCTCAGTTGGCGTGATGACACTTGGAGCCGAGAAATTGAAAGTAAACGAACCTTCCAGCGGAACATCTGCCTCAGAATATAAAACATAGGAAACTCGATAGATTCCTGAATCAACGAGTGTCTTCAAACCGATTGTTGCATTGACATCATTAACCGAGAGAGTTCCATCATCTACTCGAACCCCAGCAGGATCCGTTACTACTACTTCATTGGCATCAGGAAGCAATGCAGTCTGTGCGGTGAGCGTGACTGATGTTGGAGCAGTTGTGACCGTTGATCCACTTATTGGCATTGTGGTAATAAGTGAGTTGGCAGAGGCTGAGGGCATTCCTGCGAAGCCAATAATTGCGATAGTTGCCAAGAACCGTGTGGCTCGGGTTATTTTCACAATTGACCTTTCATGGACCGCTCTGAATTCGCGCCAATCGTCTCACTTCTTTAGACTTAGCATCTACCCCTTCCTGGGGTGTTAGTCCACGATTCGGAGTGACAGTGCCTACATATCAATATGCATGTAACGCCTG
>JBAXIC010000042.1:0-10120 GCA_037138575.1 Actinomycetes bacterium | reverse complement strand
TACGCTAGACCAACTGAGCTTAGCCACAACTTCGCCATTTCAGCATGGCCGAATGGAGTTGGGTGAATCCCATCATCGGCAATTTCAACCATAGGCTTTGTTTTTGCAAGTTGATGTAAATACTTATCAAATGGCACAAGAATCGCGTCAAACTCTTTGGCCATCGCATGAACAACATCGATTTTTGGATCTAAATCTTCGCGCCAGGTATTCATTTCTTCTCGAACCGATAACAAAAATGGCTCACACAGCACAAATTGGGGATTAAAGGCATCTCTAGTAATCGTTAATACATGGTGATAGCGATTACGAAACTCTTCGGTGCTTGTTGGATCGTTATCGTCATAGCGACGCCAAGTGTCATTAACGCCTATAGCGATTGAAACAAGCGTTGGCCTATGGTCGAGAACATCGACCTGCCAGCGGTTTTCTAAATCCACTAAACGATGACCACTTGTACCCACGTTAATAATCGAACCCGGCAACTTACCTGAGCGTGCGATTTCTCGGACATAACCATCACCGTAAGGCGGTTCGATATCGCGGCCGCAGTCAGTGACGCTATCGCCGATAAAAACGTTTATTGCTGACATCAATGTTCCTTAACTTTGAAGTTCGGCTTTGAGTTCATTGATTGGGCCTTCGATTTGATCACCGAAAAGATTTTTGCGGTGGGCTTCTAGGCGTTCTTGTAAATTAGCAAGAGATTCAACATCGGCTGCGGTACCGGAGATACATCCCCTTGTCTCATCAAAGGTGCAACCTTGCAGAACTTCTCCCAAACCAACTAATACATGGCCCCCGATCACATACTTTTCTAACCACTTTTCAATTTCGGCAATCACCAATGGGAGACTAAAGTCAGAATTGAGCAGATATGAATGATTTTCAATAATTTCATTTCCTGCATTTATAAATATTTCACCAGCAGCTTCAAGATTTCCTTTGCGCCATTGAGTTACACCTTGGCGAAATACTTGCCGCAAATCTGGCGCTGGATCTCCACCCACTGGGGTTCCCATAGAAGTGCGTAGAAACTTGCGAAGCGCTAATCGATCCTTCTCATCTTCTACAAAGTGCGCCAATGCTCTTTCCCACGATTGATCTGGGTTGTAGCTAGCTGTATTCCATAAGTAATCACCGATTGTGAACAATGGAAGTTGAGACATCTCAAATTGCAGCATCGGATTTGAAACCAAACCTGCCGAGTATTTCTCTAATCCAACTTCTCGACCTCGCACCGGCCCTATGTAGAGGTTCTTTTGAAGTCCTCCATCATTAACTGGAAAGTTATCCCAATACAAAGCTTGACGTAATGCATTGCGCTCAAAAATGACCGCATCGGCGATATCAAGGTACTCAGAGATGATTGAACGGCCCGTCCACATCATATTTACTCGAGGATGAAGATCTCGCCCAAGTTCTTGAATATATGGCTCATTACCGCGACCTGAATAATGCATCGGGCACATGGTTAAAACATTCTTTGAATCAAGTGCTACCAATTTGGCCCAAACGCGATTAGTGAAATCAGCGTGCGCTGCCGCGGTAGAAACATATGCAGCGATGTCTTCTTCGTGGGCTAGCTCCCATGCAATGTCATCCCACAGTAAGCCAAAATGGCGAGCACCTAAATCAAAGAGTTGCTTGTATCGATTAACAACTGCATCAACATCTTTTTCATCACTGTATTTAACAGACAAACCAGGGGATACACAGACAACGACGTCAATGGCGTTCTTGCGTCCTTGGCTGATGAGTTCCTTGGTTGATGATAAGAAATTTAAATCAAAGGGTGACCGCCAGTTGAAGCGTTGCCACGGAATATCTTTCGGGGCAAGAAAGAACGAGTTCATGTTGTAGTCACCAAAATATTCGATGCCACGCAAGCGTTGCTCGTGGCTCCATGGTGTTCCGTAGAAACCTTCAACTACTCCGCGAAATGCAAAATCCGGAGCTTCATTAATATCCAATGTCGTTTCTTTGGAAGCGCTCCAAGCTAGTAAACGATTGAGTGCATAACGAAGACTGGGATCTTGCGCCAAACCAATTGTTGCCGAAATGGATGAACCAGTGCGCTCGGCCTTAATAGTGAAGCCTTCCAGCTTGGTTGGTCTGGCCGCGACTACACAGATTTCAAATTCACCAACAATCTTGTGACTTGCAAAGAAAGCATCGGCGATTTCTTGTTGCAGTGAGTTTCGCAGATCTAGCTTCATTAAATTTCAACCTTCTTTGCTGCTGTGGTTAGGTTCGTGATGAATTCTGATGAGACCGTTCCAAAGTATCGATGTGCCGCATGCATTACGGCACCAAAAACTGGGGATACATCGAGAACCCGCATATGAAGATTAGGCAGCGCAGTTTTTAGGCTCTTTTCAAAGCTTTCATCAAAGATTTGGTTTGCGGCAGTATGTAAGCCACCAGCTCGTATTAGTTCGATACTTGAACCGTCAAAATTGAGTTGTTTTACAATGCCCTCAATATCTGTGGCATGTTGTTGAGCAACTTTTGTCACGACCTCAATAGCGCCTACATCTCCTTGATCAGCTAGAGAAAAGATAAGTGGCGCCAATGTTTCATCTAATTGAACTCGACCACGAGCAACGGCAGTGAAGAATTCAATTGGGTCATTAAAGCCAACCGCTGCAGGAAGTTGCTTGTAGAGATCAGTTTTTTCGGCAATTCCATGGTGGGCTCTGGCAATAAGATCTAATGCAGTATCTACAAGTTGTCCTGCACCTCCTCCTTCACCGAGTTCCATTCCCATTGTTTGAACACTGCCTTTTTGAGTTCGACCTGCTGATTTACCACCCGTTCCGGCAATAGATACACAACCAATCCCCGAAGGAATTCCGGCAAATAGTGCGGCAAAGGAGTCATTAATTAACTGGCATCTGCCTTCAAGCCCCAACGCATTAACAACTGGAGCAAGAAGTTTCTTATCTTCTTCCCAATCAACTCCAGCTAAAGCAAAAGTTGAATCCACGATATCGCCTCTAGAGACAGAAGCCTTGGCACAGACTGAATCGATAATTTCATCCAAGCTTTTTTGAACAGCAGAGATTCCAACACGTTCCCAGTTGGCTCCGCCATTTGCTGCCGTAGCCAGGATATTGCCCTCAAGATCTACCAGACATGCATGAGTCTTCGTTCCACCACCATCTATGCCAAGAATTACTTTACTCATTGAAGAGTCCAATCATTCCTGCATTCTCCTTCTTTAAATCACTCCATAATTCACGAGCGTCAGAGATATCTGGTCCAATGGGATTTGCAATAAGTGCACGCAGCGCCGAATCTTCACTTCCCGTAACAGCGGCATTAATAGTTAGCAATTCAAAATCCTTGACACTTCGAACTAGGGAATCGATATCACCGCGCATTGCACCCGTCTTAACTGATGCCGCGCCTTTTGAAGAGATGATCGCTGGAATTTCCATCACCGCATCATCAGGAAAGCCTGGAACCGCACCGTTATTGAGCGTGTTAACGATGTGAGTAGTACCCGCATCGGTATGAATATCTGCCATTAACTCCGCGGCTGAATCTGAGTAATAAGCTCCGCCCCGCTGCATGAGTTCTTCTGGTTTAGTAACAAGGGCTTCATCTTTAAACTTTTCAATTAAAATCTCTTCAATCTTCATGACTTCACTTGCTCGTGTTGGGTGTTCACTTTGGTACTTCACCCACTGTTTTTCTGAGTAGTAATAAGACAGGTAATAATTGGGAATTGCCTGTAATAAATCGATAGAACTTTGCGTCCATGCAGGAGAATCCCCAGGTTTCCCTTTTTCAATCGTCAGCCCACGGAATGCTTTAATTGCTTCGATACTTCTATCTTCGCCGCTAACTTGCACGCCTCGAATCCACGATAAGTGGTTTAGACCAACGTAGTCAAAGTTAACTTGTGTAGATGGAACACCCATAGCATCGGCAATCTCGATTCGGGTATTCCAAGGAACATTGCACAGTCCAATTGTTGTTAATTGTGGAACTTCTTGAATAAGGGCTTGAGTAATCAGTCCTGCGGGATTAGTGAAATTCAATAACTTTGCATGTGGAGCTTCGGCAACGATAGTACGGGCGACATTAAGCGCTACTGGAATTGTGCGCAGCGCCTTGGCAAATCCACCAACACCAACGGTTTCCTGCCCAACGAGGTTATATTTGCGGCCTAATAATTCATCGCGATGACGCGCAGCCTGTGTTCCAACGCGAAATTGGCTAACCACAAATGTTGCACCGCGAACACCAGCTGCAAGATCAGTTCCATATTCAATTTCGATTGCAAGGCCTGCGGCTTTAATCATGCGCTTAGCAAAAGCGGCGATTATTGTTAATTTGGTTGCCTCGATATCAACAAGGTGGATTAAAGTGATCGGAAGACGGGCATAACGTTTAATTATTCCGTCAATAAGTTCAGGTGTATAAGTGGAGCCCCCGCCAATAACTGCTAATTTCATTTACATCGACCCAGCCAAGCCAGTTACGGATCCAGCTGGCTTGTGAATGTCGTGGAAGACGCGATCGCAAGCAATCTGCGTAGCAATGTTAAGCGCACCAACGAGGATTCCAGTATCTCCAAGCGTTGATACTTCAATTCGAGGAGGATATGGCACTATCTCAGAAACAAACCTCTTAATTGGATCAATAAAAAATGATGCCTGACGGCCAATACCGCCGGATAAAACGACGAGTTCAACGTCTGTAACAGCTGAAATTGCCGCAATATAAAGGGCAATACGCTCTGCTTCTAACGCCACAACTGCTTTACCAAGTTCGTCTCCTGATTTGGCAGCATTTAATATATCTACAGTTGAATATGGCTCAGTTAAAACGCTACTTTTGTAACCCTTTGCTAAGCCCCTGGTTATTTCAGCGATGCGATCACCCGATGGATTTGTGGCACTTCGGTGTGCATCTCGGGGATCGCCGAATGGAATATAAAAGATTTCACCCGCTGCGCCGCGGTGGCCGCGGTGGAGCTGACCGTTAAGAACTAATCCCGAACCAAGTCCTGAACCAACGGATAGAACTGCAAAGTTATCTATGCCTTGACCATGGCCCACCGATTGTTCTGCGGCAGTTACTAGATTAATATCATTTTCAAGCGTTGGTCGAATTCCGAACTCTTTTTCTACATGTGCGGCTAGATTCACGCCATCGAGTGAGTTAATTGTTCCTGCAATAGAGACAACACCGGTGGCGTGATCGATTACACCTGGTGTGCCCACAACAATTGCCGCAACATCCTTTAACGTGTAGCCGGAATCTTTGAGAACAGATTCGACTGCCTTATGCATTACCTTCGTTAAATCTTTTAGATCTAAAGAAGTAACAGGAACTGAAATTTCAGATCGCATTTTTTGATTGAGGTCACCTACTGCTGCGCGAATAAATCTAGATCCGATATCGATTCCAAGACTAACTTTGACATCGCTTATCGCTTCATAAACTGAGCGCGCACGCTTTGAATCTTCTTCACCCGGTGAATACTCCTGAATTAATCCACTATCACTGAGTGAGCGCAAGATGTCAGCGGTAGTTGGCTTTGATAGACCGATATGACGGGCAACCTCTGCAGCATGCAAAACTCCATGGGCACGCAACGTATCCAGCACACTTCGTTCGTTGAGCTCGCGAATAAGTGAGGGAACCGCGGGGGTGGCATTGGCGTGCATTTAGCCTTTAACTCCAGTCAGGGTCACGCCTTCAATGAAGACTTTTTGAGAGAAGAAGAAGATGAGAATAACAGGGGCCATAAATAAAGCCGATGCAGTCATCATCATATTCTTATCGACGTGATGAATTCCCTGGAAAGCATTAAGACCGATACCCAGTGTCCACAGTTTCTCATTTTCGACGATATATAGAAGTGGACCGAAGAAGTCATTCCATGAACCAAGGAATGCAAAGAGCGCAATAGCTGAGATAGCAGGCTTTGCTAGAGGAACGACAATCTTCATCATTAATTTAAATTCACTACACCCGTCAATTCGGGCGGCATCTGAGATTTCATCTGGAATCGATGTGAAGAACTGACGAAGCAAGAAGATTGAAAACGCGCTTGAGAAAAACGAAGGGACAATTAGCGGCAAGAAAGATGGAATCCAATGCAGTTTAGAGAAGATGATGTACACGGGAATCATGGTGACTTGACCTGGCAACATCATTGTAGAGAGCAAGACAATGAAAGTTGTGTGGCGGCCTTTCCACTGTAAGCGAGACAAAACATAGGCAGGAGGAACACTCGAAACCACTGTGCCTAAAGTTCCCATAAGGGAAACGAAGAGGGTATTGAGTGTCCACTTTAGAAATGGAACTGCGGTAAAGACTTCAATGTAGTTATGCCAAACAAATGGATGCGGCCACAAAGAACGAGTTTCGGCCTGACCTTTACTCATGAGCGAAAGTACGATCACCAAGTAGAGCGGCATAATGAAGATGACCGAAAGTACAATTAGCAGTGAGTGGTTTCCAACCATATGCAGGAAGTTGTTCCACTTCTTTTTGCGCCGAGCATCACGAGATTGAGCCTCTAAGCGGGCGCGATTATTTATGGTCATTGTGCTCATTTGAAGAGGGATCCATTCGGATAGTGAACCCAACGCTTTTGGGTTTTCATGATTACCAAAGTGCACAGCAGGGTTATAACCAGAAGCACCCAAGCCAGGGCCGATGCATAACCCATTTCATATGCACGAAATGCGCTGAAATAGATATGAGTGGCGTAGAAATACATGGAGTGCGAATAGTCATTAACTTGCCCTGAGGCGACATAGGCCTGCGTGAAGTATTGAAAGCTTCCAATGACTCCGGTGACAGTTGAAAAAAAGATTACTGGCGTCATGAGAGGAAGGGTGATGTATCTAAAGGATTGCCAAGCAGTTGCACCTTCAAGAGATGCCGCTTCATAGAGTGAGGTTGGAACATCAAGTAAACCAGCCAGGAAGATGATCATTGTGTCGCCAATGCCCCAGAGCCCAAGCAAAATCAAACCCCACTTAGACCATTTTGGATCTAAGAACCAAAATGGTGGGTCCTTAATTCCAATTGCTTCGAGCATCCGGTTAATTGGGCCGTACGCAGGATTGAAGATGTATGTAAATGCCATCGTTGCGGCGACAGCTGGAACCATGGACGGTAAAAAGAAGATTGTGCGGTATATATTACGTCCGCGTTTTGGCTTTGTAAGTACCCAAGCAGTAAACATCGCAAAAGCGATGCGAAGCGGAATACTAATCACAGATATCCAAACAGTATTTTTTAAAGCTTGCCAGAAATCTGAGTCCTCGAAAAACATGCGATGAAAGTTTTCGAGGCCAATCCATTTCGGTGATTCAATTAAATTGAACTTAGTAAAAGATTGATAGAAACTTGAAACCATTGGATAAGCAGTAAAAAAGATAATTCCAAATAGCCAAGGTGACATGCACAAGAGAATGAACAGCCAAGGAGTCTTCAGTTTTTTTCGTGGTGGAGCAAGCTCCCCCTTCTTTTTGAAAGGGGAGCTTGCTATTACCCTCGCTTGTGACATGGAGTCTTTACTTAGCTATTTCTTGCGATGATCTGATTAACCTTGTCAGCCAAATCAGCTAACGCAGTCTTGATGTTTGCTGTATCGCCGGCCTGCCATGAAGCCATCAAGTTCTGAAGCATTGACTCTTCTAGATGCTCTCCAGTGTTTTTAACTGTGTGATAAGCAGACTTTGGATTGTTCATGACATCATAAACAGGCTGGTACCAAGCAGGTTGGTTGGCTGGTCGTGCAGCCTTTGAAAGAAGAGATGATGGTGAACCATTTGCAGCATCCCAAGTGGCAGCCATCTTTGTATCGGTTGCAAGTGCCTTCATGACAATCCATGCATCCTTTACATTCTTTGAGCCTTTTGAAATACCCATTTGACCTTGACCAACTACGCCAGAACCATATGCTGCCAAGTTATCTGGAGATACAGGGAAGCCTGCAATTCCAAAGTTGACTTTAGAGGTGCATTTATCAGCAAGAGTCCAGTCATCACCTGTGCAATACATAGGAGCCATCCAGTTTGCATCCCACTTCATAGCGACGCGACCCGTCATGAAGTCATGGTCAGTTCCCCATTCACCGCCACGTGCAGCAACAAACTTTGTAAGAAGCTTTGAGCCCTTATCAAAGTTTCCGTCACCGAATACCTTGGCGATGAAATCTTTCTGCCAATTAAATGCTTTAGTCCACTTAACATCTGATGCAAAAGCTGCACTGCGATCTCCGCCGTACCACTTTGCGCCGAACATCTGACCAAGCCACATGGAATCCATATCGAATCCGTAGTAACCAGCCCAAGGAACAAAGCCTGCAGTTTTGATACTGCCATCAGCGTTAAATGTTGTTAACTTCTGCGAATATGCAAGAAGTTCTGTTGTTGTCTTTGGAGGTGTTGTGTAACCAGCCTTAGCTAACAAATCTTTATTCCAAAAGAAAGCAAAGATCTCTGAGTAAAGAGGTAGTGCACATCGATTGTTATTTGAGATCGATGATGCAACTGAGGCAGCGTTAAACGTCGCCTTCATGTCGATGCCATCTTTACCAGCAATGAGAGTGTTGAGTTTTTGCCATGCGCCAGTTCCGCAGAACCAACCAAGGTTTCCATTTCCATTTGAAACAGAGATATCTGGACCATTGCCCGCGTTAATTGCGGCAAGTGATTTAGCCATATCGATGTTTCCTACTGATTTCACAGTTAGACCTGGATTGGCAGCTTCTACACGTTTAATCGCTGCATTCCATAGATCTAGATTCCCGCCCTGATAAGGCGACCAAACTGTCACTGTTCGAGGTGCAGCCTGAGCTGCGCCTGTGGCGGCAACCATGCTGGCCGCGACGAGAGCAGTTGCTGCAAATGATGCGAACAAGCGTTTCTTCATCATATTTTCTCCTGTCACTTACTGGGGTAAGTCCACAAAAAGCCCACGCCGTTGTGTTAGGTAACCTACCGCTTTGTGTTAGGTTACCTTACAGATATATTTTGGATGGTCAAGGGGTTATGAGGGGCTATATGAGAAAGCGTGTCGTCGTTTCACTAGCTGCAAGCGCGATCGCCATTTTCACCATACTTATTGTGTTGCTCCACCCTAATCAACCCGGCCTAAGCGGGACCTTGATTTATCACCGCTATACCGATTACCAATCATGGGATGCCACGATGTGGACCATAGATCTGGCAACTGGTCAACAGAGGCAGGTCAATAAGGATTGGCACACGATGATTTCGCCAATCAATGCCCACTTTTCACCCGATGGCCAAACTATTACCTTTATGGGATCGGATTCAGGATTAGCCGAAAATGATTGGGATGTGTTTACATCGCACTGGAACGGCAAATCCTGGGATGAACCGATCAATTTAACTGGACCCAATGGCGCTCGCGATGAGGATCCTAAGTTTGCACCGACCAGTACGGAAATTGTCTATAAAGAAGATGGCGTCCTAGTGACCATGAAAATTGACGGTAGTAATAAGACATATTTAACAAAGGGTGAACCCGAATCCTCGATGCCATATTTTGCAAGCAACGGAAAAGATCTGCTCTTTGAAAGATCAGGGGATATTTACTTACTAGCAAAAGGCAAAGAGAGAAAAATGTATGCCGGTAAAGGTCAATCTTCGTACTACCCAATAGGTCTTGATGAGAAATCCTTTTTATATACCCGTGTACAAAACACTCGCCATGATTCCATCATGAAAGGTAATTACGATGGTTCGCCATCGGCGAGTTATTTCTTTAATTCTCCTGATTGGGACACATCTGATTCCTATCCGTATCAAGATGGTTCGAGGTTTATCTTTTATGTTACCGGTGACTTCTTGATTCCACATGGTGGCTATAACTTGGCGTTAGCCGACCTTAAAACTCACACCCGCTGGGATATTGATAAGTGGTTCGCGGGGAAGCGAAGTAGCGACATCAACTCAGAGTTTGCAGAGCTTGGCCCAGCGTGGACACCGGCAACTTTCGGCCGCTAAGAATGATCTCTAGTAGGCTTGTCCTATGAAAATCCTGTCGGTCAACATAACCAGCGTTGTGCATGAAGGTGAATGGACTGGTAGCGAAGGAAAGACTGGAATTGATAAAC